>DAOKYU010000001.1:346680-636396 GCA_035325995.1 Thermodesulfobacteriota bacterium
TTCCCTTGCCTACGTCGAAAAGCACACAAACGTGTGTGCAGGGGAAATCTGCGAAGGCCCGGGAGGAGGCGTAATCGTCCCTCTGCGTCTGAGCTGATTGCCGATAACTTCTCCGGGTCGGAAATGAGGTACGCCACGCGTGCTCGAAATAGACGCCGCAGTGTGTAGATCGCGGAAATCAACTTATGAGCGCCGGTGTATGTAGCCGATGTGTTCTTCGATCGGAGGGAGGACGCCATGCGCGCGGGAGGCAAGCAGGGCTTGTGATATCAGTGTCAATAAGTCGCAGGCTTATTTCTATCTGCCGAGAAATTCCCCGACCGGTTTCAGTGTTTCGGTGTTGTCGCAGATTATCTTGAGTATCACCACTATGGGGACGGCTATCAAAGCCCCCGGCACCCCCCAGAGCCACCCCCAGAAGAGAAGCGCCAGGAATATGACTATAGGATTCATGACCAGACGCCGCCCGAGTATGAACGGCGTGACGAAGTTACCCTCGATACCGTTTATTACGAAGTAGGCGAGGGGAGGCAGAATCGCGTCGGCGACGCTGTCGAAGCTCGTTATGGCGACGAGTGCGATTACTGTAATACCGACGACGGGGCCGAGGTACATTATGAAGTTTAAAAGCCCGGCGACGGCGCCCCAGAGGAACGGGCTCGGCATGCCGAGTATGTACATCGCCGTTCCGACTATAGCGCCGAGACATATGTTGATCGCGACGACGGTGTAGAGGTAGACCGATATATCGCTCTCGACCTTCCGTGCGAGCTCGACGGCCTTCTTCTTGTCGCTCAGCGTGGGGAGGACGTTTATGATTTTTCTCAAGAACATGTCGCCTGAGACGAGAAGGAAATAGAGGAGTATTATCGTGGTCGCTAGCCCGAACACCAGCTCCGACGTCTCGTAAATGAGCCTGTTCAGAAATCCCGTCTTCCCTACGGCGACCGTCGCCCCGCCGGATTCGGACCCCACGTCCACTATATCCTCGACGCTCTTTGTGGCCTCGCCTATTTTCTCGACGGGCTTCGTTATGAACCTCAGCTTCTCCTCGACGGTCCGAAGGCTCTCGGGTGCGCGGTCCACCCAGTCGGCGGCCGGCTGATAGAAGATGGAGAAGGAGGCAGTGACCACGAGCAGCAGCGCGGTGATGACGAGGGCGGAGCCGAGAACCCGCGGAACGCGGACCCTCTCCAGGGCGTCCACGGCCGGGGAGAGGAGGAGGTTTAAAAGGAGCGCGAAGAAAACCGGGATGAAAATCGCCCGACCGAAATAGAGCGTATAGACGACGGCCAGGACGAATAAACCCGTGAGCGCGACGCCGGCCGCCTTTGCCCGAGGCCAGGGGGATACCCCGGGCTTTTCGCCCGGTCCGTTGTTGCCGGGAATGGATTTTGTTTTTTCGTCGCTCATTTCGTTATCCCGTGCCGGAGTATCCCCATGCGCGGCGGAGAATTCGCCCCGGCCCGGATGTCTCCATCAATTATTCGTCACGGCGGATTCGTATTCAATATATATTTGCGGCCGGAATTCCAGGCGGAATCCGAGCTTTAATATGTTAACATTCTTGATGGGTGACTGAGGGATGGGCGATTTTATTACGGGGAGACAGTCATGACGGAAATGCACAATGGAGACGACAGAAGAGGATATCGTTTCGACCGTCCGAATCCGGACATACCACCGGAGATACCTCCGCCCGATCCGGAGCCGGGCCCGCCTCCGGAGATTCCGCCTCCGGACCCGACGGATTCAGTCGAGGAAGACGGCAAGAGAGGCTGAAGGGATCTCTGTTTTCCCGGGCGTGCGCCTTGTCTTTCCCGCCTCCGTTCAAGGGGACGGACGCGGCTCAGGGTGAATCGGGAACCCGGCGGTTTTCCGGCCGGGTGAGCAGGCTTTGAATCATGCGGCTTATCCCGCGGCGGAGTTGCTGCATCCATACGTATACGGGATGCGGCCGGCTTGACTGTAGGGAGTCCCGGAAAACGCCGGGGAGGAGAGCGATATGAGCTGGAAAGAAATCACGGCAGGAAAAATAGAGGACTTCGAAGAAAACGGCCTTAAGACCGTCGAGGTCGACGGCGCGAAAATACTGATAGCGAGGGTGGGAGACGAGTTTCATGCGCTGAGCGCCTTCTGTACGCATTACGGCGCCCCGCTCGAAAAGGGGATCCTCAGCGACGGGAGGATCGTGTGCCCGTGGCACCATACGTGTTTTAAAGCCAGGAACGGGGACGTCCTGGATCCCCCGGCGACGGATGCGCTCGTTTCTTACGAAGCGTGGAAGGACGGGGAGAATCTCAAGGTCAGAATTCCGGAGGATCCGCCCGGGCGGCGTCTGCCCGAAATGACGCGCCGGGACCCGAAAGCCGACGACAGGACGTTCGTCATAATCGGCGGGGGCGCCGCGGGTTATTACGCAGCCCAGAGTTTCAGGGAAAACGGGTTTAAGGGCAGGGTTATCATGATAACGAGGGAGAGAAGGCTCCCGTACGACCGCCCGAACCTGAGTAAGGATTATCTTCACGGCAAGGCCAAGGACGAATGGATGCCACTCAGGGAAGATACTTTTTACGCCGACCACGACATAGAGATAGTCGAGGGGAAAGAGGTGGTGTCCCTCGAAGCTGACACGGGAAAGGTAGTCCTCGCCGACGGCGGGACGATGGAGCCGGACGGCGTCCTCGTGGCGACGGGTGGGCGCCCGAGAAAGCTGGGGGTTCCGGGCTCGGAGCTCGGGAATATCTTTACGCTGAGGAGCTTCGACGACGCCGACGCCGTCATAGCCGCCGCGAAGAGCGCGTCGAGGGCGGTCGTCATAGGGGCGAGCTTCATCGGCATGGAGGCCGCTCACAGCCTTACGGAGCTCGGCCTCGAGGTAACCGTGGCGGGCAAGGAAGCGGTGCCGTTCGAGCACGTCTTCGGCGAGGAGATAGGACTCCTTCTCAAGCGCGAGCACGAGGGGCACGGCGTCGTTTTCGAGCTGGAAAAGAACGTTTCCAGGTTTTTCGGCGAGGACAGGGTGGAAAAGGTTTTACTCAACGACGGGACCGAAATCGAAACCGATATGGTGCTGGTCGGCATAGGGGTCGTCCCCGAAACCGGGTTCGTGAAGGGTATAGAGCTGCTTCCCGACGGGAGCATCCCCGTGGACGGTTATCTCCACGCCGCTGGCAATGTCTTCGCCGCCGGGGACATCGCGTCGTACCCGGACTTGAGGGCCGGCACGCGGGCGCGCATAGAGCACTGGCGCGTCGCCATGCAGCAGGGGAGGACGGCCGCGATGAACATGCTGGGGATGGAAGTGCGTTATGGAGGGGTGCCGTTCTTCTGGACGGACCAGGCGGGCCTGAACCTTCAGTACGTGGGCCACGCGTCGTCGTGGGACAGCCTGATTACGTGGGGGAGCGTCGAGGACAAGGAATTCATCACCTTTTATGTGTCGAACGGGGTCGTTCTGGCCGCGTGCGGGCACTGGAGAGATGCCGAGATGGCCGTTATCGAGGAGCTTTTCAGGCTAAAGAAAATGCCCTGGCCCGAAGAGCTCGCTTCGGGGCCGATCGACCTGAAGGCCCTGCTTTGACGGGCCTTCGGGCGGCCGCCGGACTCGCTCGCGAGACGTTTTCGTGGTGAGTAAACGGCGCAATTCCGGTATGTCCGCCGAAGCTTTAATCATCGATATTCCCCCGGGTGATAATAATTTGCGTTTTATTCTCCGGTTACCTATACTTAGATTGGAGTCCGGTGACATTCGTTGCCGGTGCCAGGGGCGAAAGGGGCGACCTGTCCTTTTCATTCCCGCTTGCTGCAACCGGGAAGCCGTGTACGTTGCGGGCATGAGTTTTCCCCGCCGCGATGTGCGGTCCTCCGAAGCCGGGTTGGCCGTATGCGTCCGGTGATATTTCCGGGTGCAAATATATCACAAGTGATTATTCGTATACGTTCTGCACTCGCAGTAGTACCGGGAGTTGTCTCGTTTTGTCTCGGACCGAAGGTGGAGCCGAAGCCATCGAGAGACTTTAGACCATGAGTTATGCAGCCTAATTCTCCTCTGTCAAAGAAGGACTGCCGATGCATGAAATATCTCTTATAACGACCATAGCGCTCAGCCTGGCTGCGGCGCTCGTCTTCGGCCTTCTCGCAAAGCGTCTCGGTCTGTCCCCGATAATAGGCTATTTGATAGCCGGTATAATCGTCGGCCCTTACACTCCGGGAATCTCCGGCGACCCTGTCATCGCCTCGCAGCTCGCGGAAATAGGCGTGATCCTGCTCATGTTCGGGGTGGGCCTCCATTTCCGGCTGAAGGATCTTCTGGCCGTGAAATCCATAGCCATACCCGGCGCCATCGGCCAGAGCTTCGCGGCGACCGTGGCCTGCACGGCTATCGCTGTGATCGTCGGCTGGTCGTGGCAGGAGGGAATCGTCTTCGGCATAGCAGTATCGGTGGCGAGCACGGTCGTACTGTTGAGATCGCTTCTCGATATGGGCCTTCTTGACGCGCCCGAGGGGCACGCCGCCGTAGGCTGGCTCATCGTGGAGGATATTATCACCGTGCTCGTCCTGGTTCTCCTTCCGCCGCTTGCGGCGAGTGCGGAAGGCGAGGGCGGAATCTTCAAGACTGCGGGCATAGCGGTTGTAAAGCTCGTCGTACTTACTGTTATAATGATGTTCGCCGGCGCCCGGTTCGTGCCGCATCTTCTGTACAGGGTGGCGCGTCTGAGGTCGCGCGAGCTTTTCACGCTAACGGTTCTCGTGATGGCGATTTCCGTGGCCACGGTATCCTACCTCGCCTTCGGGGCGTCCATGGCGCTCGGCGCGTTTCTGGCGGGCATGGTAGTCGGCCAGTCCAAGGTCAGCCACCAGGCCGCGGCCGACGCTCTTCCTCTCAGGGACGCGTTCGCGGTTCTCTTCTTCGTTGCCGTGGGCATGTTGTTCGATTACAGGACGGTCCTGGATTCGCCTTTTCTCATGATCGGTATCGTTGCAGTCATAATAATTGTAAAACCGCTGGCTGCGCTCATTATAACGCTCATATCGGGTTATTCCCTCAGAACCGGGCTTACTGTCGCCGGGGGGCTCGCGCAGATAGGGGAATTCTCGTTCATCCTCGCCGAGTTCGCGAAGTCTCTTAAACTCATACCGGGGGAGGCGCACAACGTCCTCGTCGCAGGGGCGATAATTTCGATAAGCCTGAACCCGTGGATATTCAGATCGTTCTTGGCGCTCGAGCCGCGCCTGAGCCGCATACGGTGGCTGAATTCCTTCATCGAGATACGGGGTGGCAAATCGGGAGAGAAGGCCAATGCAAGGGCTATCGAGCAGGAGCCCAAACCCTCGAGCGTGCGCTCGATAGTGGTGGGCTACGGTCCGGTAGGTCAGAACGTGACGAAGATACTGTACGAATTCGGTATAGAGCCGACTATAATCGAGCTCAACATCGACACCGTGCTCGAAATCCAGGCCGAGGGGCATCACGCCATATACGGGGACGCGTCGCGCAGCGAGATACTGGAGGTCGCCGGCATAACGACAGCGAAGTATCTCATAGTAACGATGCCTCATTCCGAGATGAGTCTCGGTATAGTCCATACGGCCCGGGAGGAGAACCCGGAGGTCCGCATACTGGCCCGGGCGAGGTTCCTTCATCAGGTAGAGGGGCTGGAGCACGCAGGGACTACGATAGTACGATGCGACGAGGCGGAGGCCGCGCATGCATTGGCCGAGGCGCTGCTCCAGGATATAAAGGCGCCGAAGACGCAGATCGAGGCTATAATTGCGGCGGCCGTGGAAGGGGATGACTCGAAAGTAAAGCTCGACTAGCAGCTCTCGCGTAAGCGTCGGTGGAGGAGGATTTTATTTATACCGCACTTTAGCCGAGGAGCCCCATCTTCTTCATCCTGTACCGGAGATTCTGCCTGTTCATCTTGAGCGCCACCGCGGCGCGGGTCTGGTTCCAGTTATTCTGTTCGAGCGTTTTTCTTATTATCTTCTGCTCGATGTCTTCGAGGGACGAATCGTCGAGATCGACTTCGAGCTTCATCCTTCCGTTCTGCTCGTCGAGGTTTACGTTCCCCCCCTCCGTGTCGAGTGAAATATAACGCGGGTTGAGCTCCTCTCCCTCGCTCAGTATCATGGCCCGCTCGACGGTGCTCCTGAGCTCGCGCACGTTGCCCGGCCAGTTGTAGGCGTGAAAGGCGCGCTTCACTTCCTCGGGGACGGTCTTTATGGTCTTGTTTATGTCGTTATTGAAGAACCGGATGAAATGGTCCGTAAGGAGCGGGATGTCTTCTTTCCTTTCCCTGAGGCACGGCATTTCGAAGCCGATCACGTTGAGCCTGTGGTAGAGGTCCTGCCTGAATTTGCCGTTTTTCACCTCGTCTCTGAGCTCTTTGTTCGTGGCGGCGATCACCTGGAGATCGACCTTGATATCTTTTTTCCCCCCGAGCCTCCTGAACTTTCTTTCCTCGACGACCTTGACGAGCTTGGCCTGGAGATTAAGGCTCATGTCTCCTATTTCGTCGAGGAGAATCGTCCCGCCGTCCGCGTCCTCGAATATCCCCGACTTCGATTTCTTGGCGTCCGTGAAGGAGCCGGCTTCGAATCCGAAGAGCTCGCTTTCGAGCAGGTTCTCCGGTATCGCGGCGCAGTTCATTTCGAGAAACGGCTTTTCGGCCCGCCGCCCGGTATAGTGGAGCACTTTCGCGGCGAGCCCCTTTCCAGTCCCGGTCTCGCCCGTGATAAGCACCATGCGCGGATCCTCGGCCGCGAGTTTCGTGAGAAGCCCCGTCAGGTTTTTTATTACCGGGCTCACCCCTATGAGCGCCCCGATGCCGTGCTTCTGCTTTTCGTGCTTTGTCGCCACGTCCACTGTCTTTTTGAGATTCGCGGAGTTAAGCGCGTTCTGGAGTATGATTTTGATCTTGTCCACGGGGAAGGGCTTTTCGACGAAGTCGTACGCGCCCAGACGCATGGCCGATACGGCCGCTTCGATGTAGCCGTGCGCGGTGATCATTATCGTTATCGGCGGCCGCTCGAGCTCGTTAAGGCTTTTTATGACGTCGAGGCCGCTTATGTCGGGCAGCTTGAGATCGATAATCGCGACGCGGGGCGTCTGCTCCCTGGCGATCCCGATTCCCTCCTTTCCGGTAAATGCTGTGAGAACGTCGTACCCGGAATCCGAGAGGTTCTTGGCGAGCTTCTTCGTGAAGAACACCTCGTCGTCTACCAGCAATATGGTCTTCGGCATTATACTCCCTCCGTCGTGGTTATTTCCCCTTCGCTGAGGTTCGTGGGCAGCATGAGAGTGAACCGGCTGCCTTTCTCCTCACGGCTTTCGACCGTTATCTTTCCTTTATGGACTTCGATTATGCGCTTCGATATGGCGAGCCCGAGACCGGTGCCTGTTTTCTTTGTAGAGAAGAACGGCTCGAATATCCTTTCCATATCCATTGGCGCGATGCCCGAGCCCGAATCGGAAACCTCTATGTTGAACGTGTCGCCGGAATTGTAGGACCTTATGGTGATCTTCCCGCCCGGGCTGTCTATCGAGTCAATGGCGTTGATGACGAGATTCATAAGCACCTGTTCCATCAACTCGAAATCGAGGACTATTTCGAGATCGTCCGGACACGGGACGACTTCGATGTCTATGGCCTTTAGTATCGCACCGGGGGAGGTGAGGCCGACGACCCTTTCCACGAGCTCGTTCGGGTTGCCGCTTACGAGGCTGACCTCGCGCGGCTTCGCGAGCTGGAAGAGCTCTTTTATTATATTGTCGAGTCTGCCGACTTCGCTTATTATCTCCTGGATCCTGCCGTCACGCTCGCCGTAAATGTTCCCCGACTTCAGGTTCTCGAGCGCGACCGCTATGCCGGAGAGCGGGTTTCGGATTTCGTGGGCAATCCTGGTGGCAATTTCTCCGATCGTGGCCAGCTTCTCCGTTCTTAGAAGCTCGATATGCTTTTCTTCGAGGTCCGCCTTTACCTCGCCGACCTTCTCTTCGATCACTCTGTTAAAGTTCCTCGTCTCTTCGAGGAGCATATTGTTGAGCGCATCCTTTCGTTCGAGCTCGGCGTTCTTTTTTTCGAGCTCGCCGTGCTCCCTTTCTATGCTCGAAAGCATCCGGTTGAACGACGTAACCAGCTTCGCTATCTCGTCCGTGCCGTGTATGTCATTTACCCTGTAGGAGTAATCGCCGTCCCTCACGTTTTCGGCAGCCTCGACGAGGCTGAGTATCGGCCTCGTGATCCTCCTCGGAAACAACACCGTGATTATGCCGCCGAAGAGTATGGCCAGCGCGGCCACGGAAATAATGTTCATGTAGGCAATCGCTATCTGCCGGTCGGCGGCTTTTATGGCCCCGAAGAGGCTCTCCTTCTCGAAAATATTTTGAGGCGCTCCGCTTTCGTCGTCGGCAGCGCCCGAAATTATTTCGGTAAGGGTATATTGCCTGTCGCCAATCGTCGATTTCGTATTTTTGAGCCCGTCGATGCTGAACAGACAAAACAGGCTCACGGCGATGATTATCAGAAGCATTACGAGATATCCGATCGTTATTTGTTTATCGAGAGTCATCAATATCCCCTGTGCGTATAAAATCCGGCTCGCAAAATAGAAATGGCAAATTCGGTGCCACGTGGGGGTCGTGTGCGAATGAACGGATATAATCAATAATGACGCGGTGTTAAGTGTGAACGCTCACTTGTCGCCGTATGTGAAGCCCCCGAGGCGTACAGGCCTAACTGTACAAATTTAAACAGTCGATACTTTTCGATATTAAACACTCAGGGACCTGTCGTGCCCTGCGGGGCCTCTGTAAGCCTCTATCAATAATGGGTATTACGGGCTCCTCGGCGGAGCGGCATGGTTTTTGCCCGTTTCGGTGTATGGACGGAACAGAGACCAATGACGACGGAATAAGACGGATTAAAAGGAGACCGACAAATGGAAACGGTTAAGCGTCACACGGCCCGCACGGTTATTCCCGCACTTTTCGGGGTGCTTTTTGCCTGCCTGCTATTTCTTTCGTGCAAGGAATACACCGGCAAGGAAAAAGAAAACTTCGTGAGGGTGAAGCTCTCGGAGTACGACATGGAGCTTTTAAACGAGAAGCCCATCGGGCCGGGGCTTACGGTCTTCGAGGTTACGAACGAGGGTGATAAGGAGCACAGCTTCGTTATCGAGGGGCTGGACGTCATGCAGAGGCTGGAAGAGAACCTGAGGCCCGGCGAGACGAGGACGATAAGCGTCGAGCTAAAGCCCTCGGGGTATAACGTCTACTGCCCCGTAGACAATCACAGGAACATGGGGATGGCGAGCGTTATACGGATAGTCGAGCCCGAGGGGAAGGATGACGAATCCGGATTATACTAGCCAGCGCCCGGAGGGGCCGCGGAAGGAGCGAGCAAGATGCCTTACGACAGAAAATCCGAATTACCAGATTCGGTGAAGGATAATCTCCCGAAACACGCGCAGGAGATCTACAAGGAAGCATACAACAGCGCGTGGGACGAGTACAAGGACCCGGACGAGAGGCGCGGCGACGCCTCCCGGGAAGAGACGGCCCACAAGGTGGCCTGGGCGGCCGTGAAAAACAAGTACGAAAAAAAAGACGGCAAATGGCGGAAGAAGGGCTAACCTCCTTCATTGGACGTTGAAAACCGGCCGAATTTTCCGGGTATTCCCGCACGCCGTCCACCGGTGGAATCTTTGCATGTGCAAAGGTTCTGACGGACGGGCTGCGTTTATACCGTTACTCGTTTAAAAATCCAATAGAATAAGCGCATTGGAACTTTCCCCTATCGTCCCGGGCCGGCGGCCGGCCCGGCTCGCACGGGGCCTGCGCTTACGCAGAAAATGACAACCGCCAAAGTTGTGATAACGTTATTTTTACCTTCTACGTAAGCGAGGCATGCCCATGACCGTCATAGAGCAAAGTCTTGAACGGGACCCCGTGGCCTTCCCGGAGCTTTCGGGCGCGCAAATTTCCATCATTGCCGGCTTTGCCGGAAAGAGAACCTTCGCCGCCGGTGAAACGCTCTTCGCCGCGGGCGAGCCGGATTTCAAATTTTACGTCGTCATAAGCGGCGAAGTCGAGATTATCGACGATTCGAGCTGCGAGTACAAAACGGTCACGATTCACGAGCCGGGTGAGTTCACGGGCGACATAGACATGCTCACGGGCCGTCCGTCGGTGGTCAGCGCCATCGCCCGGACGGACTGCGAGGTGTACGAGATGTCGGCGGCCGATCTGAGAAAGCTCATCGGTGAAGTCCCTTTCATCGGCGACGTTCTCCTTCGCGGTTTTCTCATGCGCCGCCAGCTGCTGCTCGAATCGGGCTTCGTCGGGGTGCGGGTGGTGGGCTCGCGCTTCTGCAAGGACACCCACCGCATACGCGAGTTCCTGTCGAGGAACTTCGTCCCCTTCAAATGGCTAGACCTCGAGAACGATCCCGACGTAAACGAGCTCCTGGAGCATTTTAACGTTACGGTCGACGACACGCCTATCGTCGTATGCCCCGACTGCTCGATGTTCAAGAATCCTTCAAACGTGGCGCTGGCCGAATGCCTCGGCATAAGGAGGGCGGTTTCGCAGAAGGTCTTCGACCTGGCCATAGTCGGCGCGGGGCCTGCCGGGCTCGCAGCCGCCGTTTACGGGGCTTCGGACGGGCTCAGGACGCTTCTCGTGGACGGCCTCGGCCCGGGAGGGCAGGCCGGAACGAGCTCTAAAATCGAAAACTACGTCGGGTTCCCGGACGGCCTTTCGGGGAGCGATCTCGCGCAGAGGGCCCTTATACAGGCCCAGAAGTTCGGCGCGGTGCTGTCGATGCCGACGGAGGTCGTCAGCCTCGTTTGCGACAACGGCTGCCACAAGCTGAATCTTTCGGACGGGGCAGAGGTGCAGGCGAAGAGCATACTCATCTCTACCGGCGCCAGATACAGAAAGCTCGGCGTCGAGGGGTGCGAGCGTTTCGAGAGCTCGGGGGTCTATTATGCGGCCACGGTCGTCGAGGCCCAGATGTGCAGCGGCTCGCAGGTCGTCGTGGTCGGCGGGGGCAATTCCGCCGGGCAGGCCGCCGTGTTCCTCTCGGGCTCGACGAGGAAGGTCATCGTAGTCATAAGGGGAGACGATCTCGGAAAGAGCATGTCCGAGTATCTCGTCCGCCGCATCGAGCAGAGCCCGAACATCGAGGTCAGGTACAGGACCGAGGTGTCGGACGTCAGCGGGGACTGGTGGCTCGAGACGGTGGATCTTACGAACATCGAAACGGGCGAGCGGGAAACGGTCGAATGCCCGGGGCTCTTCGTTTTCATAGGGGCGATCCCCCGCACGGGATGGCTCGACGGCTCGGTAGGGCTCGACAAAAACGGGTTCGTCCTTACCGGAAGCCTCGCGAACGATTCCGGGAAGTGGCGTTTCCCGCGCCGGCCTTTCCTTCTCGAAACGACCCGTCCGGGCATACTAGCGGCGGGGGACGTGAGGCTCGGGTCCGTCAAGAGGGTGGCGTCGGCGGTCGGCGAAGGGGCCATGGCCGTGCAGTTCGTACACGAAGTTCTAAAATCGGCATAGACGGAGGAATACGATGGCCAAGGAATGCACGCATCTGGACCAGATAAGGGAAGTCGTTCCGGGCTCGGACGGATGCGAGGAGTGCCTTAAGACGGGCGACAGCTGGGTACATCTCAGGCTGTGCCTCACCTGCGGACACGTCGGCTGCTGCGACGCATCGAAGAACAAGCACGCGACGAAGCATTACACGAAAACGAGCCACCCTATAATCCGCTCCTTCGAGCCGGGCGAGTCGTGGATGTGGTGCTACCCGGACCAGCTTTTCATGGAATGACGCCGGGCTCTACAGTCCACCTTTATACACCGGCCGCTGTCCGATATTAAACAGCCCCGCTCCGGGGGACGATACCCGGAGCTCCGTCTGCTGATTCCAACCTACTGCAATACCGACATATTTGAAAATTCCCCTGAAAGTGGCATGCATATTGCGATTCAGGTTTTCGTAATCGTCTTAGTCCCCGGGCCCGAAGACGCCGGGTGATGCGGCGGTAAAAATCAAATATTCAGGAGGCTATTCAAATGAACTGGGATCAGATAGAAGGCAACTGGAAGCAGGTGAAGGGGAAAGTCAAGGAACAGTGGGGCAAGCTGACGGATGACGATCTCGACGTCATAAGCGGCAAGCGCGATCAACTGGTCGGGAAGCTGCAGGAAAGATACGGGTACTCGAAGGAGCAGGCCGAAAAGGCCGCGGACGACTGGTCGAGCAGGCACTGATTCCCGGCTCCGGGCCTATTTTACCCCATACCTCTTACCGTCCCTTCCCCCCAGGGGGCGGGGACGGTTTCTTCGGTGCCGGCTTAAATAACGATTAGCGGAAGGCAATCATGGGACTTATACTGCTTATAATACTGGTGCTGCTTTTGATCGGAGCGCTACCGACCTGGGGCTACAGCAGGGAGTGGGGCTATTTTCCCGGGGGCATACTCGGGACCGTGCTTATAATCGTCCTGATACTGCTTCTTCTCGGATATCTCTAGCCAGGGGGTGATCGAAATGGAAATGGAAACACTTAGAGAGCTTTTTAAAAGCGACCTCGAATACCTTTACGACGCCGAAAAGGAGCTCGTCGATGTGCTGCCCCTGATGTCGGATGCGGCCGCGACGCCCGAGCTGAGAAACGCCTTCGTGGAGCATCTCGAAAGGAGCAGCAGGCAGCTCGGCAGGCTGGAAGAGATATTCGGAAACCTGGGCATGAATCCTTCGGGAAGGAAGAGCCGCGGCATCGGGGGTCTGATAGCCGAGGGCAAGGAGCTCGTAGAAAAGGGACATAGTCTTCCCCCTGGCGTGCTGGACGTGTCGCTTATAGCCGCGGCCCGGAGGGTGGGGCATTACGAGATCGCCGCCTACGGAACGCTGTCGTCGTACGCGAAGCTCCTCGGCGATAAAAAATCGGCCGGGCTCCTGGACAAGACCATCAAAGAGGAAGAAGAGGCGGACAAGGAGTTCATCCGGATGGCAGTCGAGAGGGCCTATCCCGGCGCCTCCGCCGTCGGTGGGGGATGAAGGGCGGCCGTCTCAATGGCGCTTCGAGGCAGGTCATGAAATCCGCATCCTTTTTTACGCGCTTCTCGAAAAGGATATCTCAGCTGGTCGCGCACCCCGCGGCCTTCGCCGCGGCGCTGGGCGTGGTAGTCGTCTGGGGCGTCTCGGGGCCGGTCGTGGGCTGGAGCGACACGTGGCAGCTCGTGATAAACACCGGGACCACGATAATCACCTTCCTTATGGTGTTCCTCATACAGAACACCCAGAACAGGGATACGGCCGCCATACAGATAAAGCTGGACGAGCTTATACGCGCGCTCGAAGGGGCGCACAACGTCCTTTTAGACCTCGAAGAGCTCGACGAAAAGGAGCTCGAATGCATCAGGGAACAGTATGAAACGCTTGCCCGGAAAGCGAGAGAGGAGCTTACAGCGAGGGCAAGGAACGGCATTCCCGACGCGCCCGACGGCGTGAGAAACCACGGAAATTAAGCCCCGCGCCCGGCACGGCATCGGCGCGTCTGCGAAAGATATATTCCTATTATTCCTGTTCCCGGGCTTCCTTTATTTTTTGCCTGGCTTCCTTTTTATCTTCGGCGCTGGCCTCGTATTTATTATTCGCCTGTGCTTCTTTTATGCCGGGCTCGTAGCTGAGCTCGGCGTATATGGGAAAATGGTCGGAGCCTATGTCCGGCAGGGTTTCGAGCGTGACGTACCTGAAGGACGCCGTGACGAATATGTGGTCGAGCGGGAAGCGGAGAAACGGCCACTTCACGTGGAACGTATTGAAGAACCCCCTGCCTATTCTCGGGTCGAGCATGCCGCTTATCTTGAGGAAGAGAAGGGTCGTGTGGGACCAGGCGACGTCGTTAAGGTCGCCCGCCACGAGGGCGGGCCTCCCGGATTCCTTGACGCGTTTTCCCACCATGAGGAGCTCGGCGTCCCTTTCCGTGGTATCTGTAGAGTATTTGGGGTTGGGCGGATTCGGGTGGAGGCAGTAGAATTCGACGGGCTCCCCGGACCTTAGCTCGAGCACGGCGAAAACAGACGGCACGTAGTCCTCGACGAGATAGTCGACCTTCATCCCGCTTGGCTTCAGCCTAGTAAAGAAAATCATCCCGTACCCGTCGTTCGAGTGATGCCGGGCGGAGTAGGGATATTCTTCCTCGAGGGGCGAGAGCATTCTGTTCCACCACTCGTCGGGCTCCAGTATGCATATGACGTCCGGATTTTTATCCCTGACGAGCTCGAGAAACCGCTCGTAGTTCCTGTTCTTCTTGTAGATGTTGGATACCAGGATGCTGATTTTTCTGTCGGGGCCGTTTTCACGCGAGCCCAGCACCTGCTTTCTCGAAAGGCGCATGTACGGGAACATCCGCGACACCTGGTATGCGACGCACACGAGGAGGACGAGGTTGTCGGCCAGTCCGCGCTCTTTGTAGAGAAGGGAGTAGATGATTATTGTCAAAGCTCCCCCGACCGCTATCTGCGTTCGAGGGAAGTCGAATATCCTTATCCACCATGCCTCGTGTCTGAGAAGGGGCAGCAAAGTGGCGATTATGAAAATACATGCTACGGCGAGGAGCGCTGTCTGCATTCGGCCGGTATCTCCTTTTAGATAATGATGATGTCATGCAAAGGAGGCGTATACAACAGCTTTTCTTCCCCGCCGGGTAAATCCCGCGGCGGCGCGTAGAGTGAGGCGGCCCGTCCCGGGCGGCTGTTGAATATTCAGCAATAGGCATTGTCATCTTGCCTACAATATCCGTGTCACCGGAACACAGTGCGTCGCAAAATGCCACGTAACCGCCTTTAATATATGCATTATTTTCTCTTTTCTCTCCGTGGTACGGATATTGCTCCTTATTTAACCGTAAGTGAAATCCGGTTAAACGGAGGTATCGATCATGACCAGATTTAAATCACACTGCGTCGTATGCGGACGCGAAATAGAAGATGTAGTAAGGCAATCGTACGAAGGCGAGGAGTATCACCTCTGCTGTGAAAAATGCAGAATGGAATTTCTGAGCGATCCTGAAAAATACGCCGCCAAGATAAGCCGCCCGGAACGCGGACAGGATACCCAGGGGGCTATTAAATGCTCTGTATGCGGGGAGAAAGTTTCCGAGGAAACGGCGGTGCGGCAGGAATACCGCGAGGAGCAGTCGGACGAGAAATATTACTTCTGCTGCGAAAAGCACAGGATTGAATTTATCGCCGACCCTATGACTTACAAGGGACTTTCGGGGAAACACGTTACCCCCTGATTCCCGGATCGAAACACGATTAAGGAGGCGCAACATGATTAAAAAGAGCCTGATTGCAGTGATAGGGGTTTTTATTCTGATAGCGGTGTACGCCTGCGACGGCGACAAGACGACCGGCGAGGTGATAGACGATACCGTGATAACGTCGGCGGTCAAGACGAAGCTCCTGGCGGATTCGGGTGTCAGCGGTTTTGACATCGACGTAGACACCAACGGAGGAGTCGTCGAGCTTAACGGGACGGTGAACACCGAAGCCGAATCCGAAAAGGCCGAATCCATAGCCGAGGACGTCGACGGCGTCGTTTCCGTAAAGAACAACCTGACGGTGGACTCGTCCGCGGCGGACTCGATGTAGCGGTGAAAAAAGGAGGCGGCAATGCAGCTTAATCTGGAGCTGACACCGGTAGTATCGCTGATAGCGGGGATTCTGATCCTGATATTCCCCAGGATACTCAACTACGTGATAGCGATATACCTGATAATAATAGGCGTTCTCGGCCTCGTCGGCTGAGAGATTGAAAGACGAACACGGAAGGAGGCGCACGATGACGAAGCTTAGACGATTTCTTTTCCTTATCCTTCTCGGGATTTCGGCCGCCGGCATTTATGCCTGTCCCGACAACGACGGGCCTGCCGAGAGGACCGGGGAGCGTATAGATGACGCCGCCGAAGACGCCGGCGACAAGATTGAAGACGCTGCGGACTAGGAAGGAGTATTGCAGTTTATAACAAATGGCTGAATGCAGTAGAGTGGACGGCTTGGCGTAACAACCGGTTGAGACGACGGGGAGAGGGTGGATGGATATGACGAATATCGAGCCTGCTCTCTCCGTCTCGCCGGCCCCGGGCCGGAAGCACGAAAAAAGAAAATGAAATGAGGAGGTGTTAACATGCTGCACTGGACTCTGGTTTTTCTGGTTATTGCGATAATAGCGGCAGTGCTGGGGTTCTCCGGAATAGCGGGGGCCGCGGCGGGCATAGCCAAGATTTTATTCATCGTATTCCTGGTGATATTTATCATTTCACTCATATTCGGCAGACGGGCCGTTTAGGCCGGGGGGCTGATTCGAGGCGGGTGCGGGCGAAAACCCGGCCCGCCTACCGGCTCCCGAGCTTTTCCCTGAAGAGACCTGCAGCGTTGGCCGCCTGCGACAGGAACATGAGGAAGGCGAGATGTGCTTTATTGCCCGTCTCCGATTTCCATGGATGGAACAGGAGGTCGATATAAAAACGCGGAGGCTCTGTCCTGATTTTTTCGCTCGTCCTCTCTGCCCTTATCCTGTGGAAATTATTCGCTCCCCTTCCGTAATTGTAATGCTGACGTATGAATTTCTTGAGCGTAAGCGGATGTGCGTGCCGGACAACGGCCTCGGGGGCGAAGACTGTCTTGAGCCCGAAATGCACGCATCTGTCGCAAAACTCCCTGTCCTCGGCGGCTGCGAGAGGGAAGCTGGTATCGAAGCCTCCGATTTTCATAAACACTTCTTTTGAGAGCGCCATGTTGTTCGAGGTGAGGAAGCGTGCGTTCTCCTTATTGTAGTAGGCGTTCAGATAATCGATCAGCATCTGGCTTGCCGTGGAGTATGGGTTGTCCGTAAGCGTGTTCACGGTATTGCCGGCGACAACGCCGCCGGGGTCTGCGTCGAGCCGGGGCTTCAGCTTCGCAAGCCAGTCCGGCGCCGGCATGCAGTCGTCGTCGGTGAAGGCTATGAACGCCCCCGCCGCCTCGCTCACGCCCCTGTTCCTCGCGGTCGCCGGCCCGGCGTGGGGCTGGGTGACGAGCCTTACGTTAAACCGACTCTTCCAGGGCTCGACGATGTTCTCGGGCGAAGAGGGGCTCCCGTCGTCCACGACCACGACCTCGAAATCTTCTTTCGGGTAGTCGATGCCGCTTATCGAGCGGAGGCATTCCCCGAGCTGATCGAAGCGTCTGTAGGTCGGTATTACTATAGTGAAAAAAGGCTTGTCTTTCATTTACGAAGCCGGGAATGCCTGTTCGGGATATTTTATCCCGATGCGTCCGGAAATGTCCGCTCTCCCGTGCGGCGGCGCGCTTTCTCTCCCGGATCTCGCGGGGCCCGCTCCGGCCCCTGCGTGAAAATACGATACCCGAATACACGCGAGAATGGTAAGCGTTTAAGGAGTCGTGGGGTAGACGCGGGTGGTTTCGGCACATGGCCTCAGAGATCGAGGGGGCGTCCCTTCATATCCTCGGGTACGGGCTCGCCTATCAGGTCGAGAAGGGTGGGCGCGATATCGAGGACGCTTATGTCGCCGGCAGTGCCCCGCCTTTTGACGGACGGGCCCGAGAGCGCGAAGAACCCGTAGCACGAATGGTCGCTCCTCCTGAAGAATTCCGGCCGCTTCATGTCGATTTCCTTCCCGTCGAAGATTACCCTGTCCATGAATCTTCCCGGCTTGAATTCGACGAAAAGGTCGGGGAGGGCGGGGTGGCTGTCTTCGCCGAAGAGCTCGCGGACACGGCTTACATTGACGACGGCCGGCTCGCCGGTTTCGGCGTCCCGGAGCTTCGTGAGCGCCGTCTCTATCTCGTCGAGGAGGGATGTGTATTCAGCCCCCGGCGAGACGATGCCCCCGGGCTCGCGGCCTTTTAGATTAACCCTTATGAACCCGGTGTAGGAGACCGGTATGGAAAACGCCCGGGTACGTTTCCAGTCGGTGCCGCTCGTAAAGCCGTCCGAGAGGAGCTGCTCTCTTCTCTCGCGGGAAAGGCCTCTCGTGAGCGCGACTCTCACGCTTTCGGGAAGGAGCCGCCTCGCGATATCTATGGGCCTGAGCGACGCGCGGCCCGCCTCGGGCGCGGCCTGCCAGCCGAGCAGCCTGCAAAGGGTTTCGGAGAGTGCGGCATTCGGGAAATCGTCCTCCATCCCTACGGAGGACAATATGCATACGTTGGCGTCTTTCCTCGTTTCGACGATACGCCCTATTTCCCTGTCTATCGCCTTGTATACGTTGAGTATGGCGTCTGTGAGCTCGTTGTCGGAGGCCCCTTTCTCCCTGTTCCGCCTGTGATACTTCCAGAACTGGTGACTCGCTGCGTGGGATTCGCCGAAGATAATCACGGACAGGTCGTACTCGTCCTTCTCCAAAAGATAGCGGGACATTTCTCCTTTCTTTTCGACATGTGTGAGCAGCTTGCCGTAGATTTCGAGGTCTTCCCGGAACGTGCTCGAATGGTTCTCTCTCACCTCGAGCTTTTCCCCGAATCTCCGTTTTACGTCTTCGATGACGCCCGGGGGCTCGGAGGCCGTGACGAAGTGATCGGGGTCCCAGTTGTTGTGGGTCGCCCAGTTGGCTACCTGGACCCCGGGGACTCCGGGGCAGAGCTTCGTGTCGGCCGCGTCGATCACGAGCGACTTAAGGCCTGTCCCGGCGAGCCTCGACCAGAACGGCGGGGCGTCCACATCGAGCCCCGTTACCGGTTCCAGCCCGTATGTTCCGGGAACGAGCTGCCTGAAGTAGTAATACCCGTGCTGCCCCCTCGAAAGCCCGCTGAATATGGATATCCAGACGCCGTGCTCCGTGACGAGCTCGGGCCCGGCGGTCCTTCCCGTAAAGCCGTTCTTCATTATCGAGTCTATAGCCGGAAGACGCCCCTCGGCCGCCCATTCCTCTATGAATCTGGGGTCTCCGGCATCTATCCCCAAGACTATCAGGGGCGGTTTTTTCTCTTTTGAAATCATGTTCAATTATGCCTTCCTTTGACGGATGTCTAAAACATTCAAGCCGGGAGCTCGCTCTGCGTGCGTTTCCCCGTGCCCCCGCTCTTCGCCGCGAGGACCGAATCGTAAATTCCGAGGAGCTGGCGCAGGAACGCTTCTTCGCTGAATCTCCCGGAGGCGGCTTTCCTGGCCGAAGACGCCATCGACGCCGCGAGGTTTTTATCGGTAAGGAGCGCCGTCAGCTTTTCCGAAAGGACGTCGGCGTCGCCCGGGGGCACCAGGAATCCGTCGACGCCGGGCTCGATTATTTCGCCGAGGCCGCCCGAGCTGCTCGCCACGACCGGCGCCCCCCTGGCCATCGCCTCTATCGCCACTATCCCGAACGGTTCGTCCCAGAGGGAGGGAATAACCTGGACCCATGCCCCTTTCAATGCGTCGTTCATCTCTTCCTGCTGGAGATACCCGGCAAACCTGACGCTCGGCGTCAGGTTCAGCCTCGAAGCCAGGGCTTCGAGGTTTTTTCTTTCGGGGCCGTCCCCGGCTATTACAAGCCTCGCCGCGGGCACCTTCGCCGAGACCTTGCCGAACGCCCGAAGGAGGACGTCCACTCCTTTTTCCTTTACGAGACGCCCGGCGAAGACCGCCGTCGGCTCTTCTGAGAGAGGCGCTTCTTCTCCTACGCTCTCTACGCCGTAGCGAAGGACCTCGACGGGCTCGATCCCCTCCTCGGCCAGGCGTTTCCTGACCCAGTCGCTGTTCGCCATGATGGAGTCGAATACCCCGTGCCACGACCTGAAGAGCTTCATCTGGAGCATGAGCGGAATCCAGTCCCTGGCGGGAACGCATCCCTTCGCGTAGCAGACGGGGCCGGCTTTGAAGGTGCAGGCGGAGCCGTCGGGCAGCATCTTTAAGCCCGTCGGACAGATCGGCCTGTACCATGCAACGTGGTAAACGCTGGGAACGTTCTTGAGCGGGGGGAGTATGAGCGGGGACATCTGCGTGAGGAATATCTTTACGTGGACGAGGTCGGGCTTGAATTCGCGGATTATATCCTTCAGCCTGAGATACGCCCAGGGATTCGCCGTCTGGAGCAGGACGCGGAAGGGCGACCTGGTTCCCGTGCATTTATAATCCGAGGCGTTGTTCATCCCGGGGCTCGTGATGCCGGTTGTGAAGAGCCTCGCATCGTGGCCCCTTTCCCTCAGTAGCCGGCGAAGCCTGTAAATCTGTATCTCCGCCCCGCCGTCCGGGGTGCCGTAGTCGTTGACAAGCAGTATTTTCATCGTCGGCATCCACAGTTGTTATGCGAGCTTTTCGATGTGCTCGATATCTTCCGCGGTTATATGTTCGTACCTGTCGAATTCATATGAGTTAATGTGCTTCTGTGCGCTGCCGTACCCGGCGACGTAACCGTACATTTTCCCAACCATGTGGACGGCGAGCCCGGATATGATTATAGGAAGCGCCCGGGGAAGGAGCTCTCTCGATTTCCCGGCGCGTCGAATGCTCCCGAGGGCGCCCAGGAAATGCTTCGCGATTATCGGCGGCTCCATGATGATTCCCTTGAGCCGCCCGGCGCGTGAAAGCCCTTTGTAATCGGCAAGCGCCGCCGTGTAAAGCCACCCGTTGTAAAAGAGGTCGAAGAGTATCGATACGGTTTTCGATACGTTAACGTGGTGTATGACGGCCCTGTCCTCCATGTAAAGCCTGTGGCCTTTCGCCCGAAGGTCCATGTGAAGTATATTCGCCCTTATCAGCATATTCCCCAGCCTGTCCCCGTAATCAAGGAGCGCGTCCCGTTTGTAGGAGCCGTTGTGCCCGTGGAGGTCGCCGACTTCGCCGGAGCGGACGGGCTCGGTGTATTGCCCGTAGGTCATGTAGAGCTGCGCCCAGCTGTTATGGGTACCGGGGTTCGCGTTTTTAAAGACACATCCCACTACCGTCCACGGACCTCTATGCGTTTCTATGACGGCCTCGGCCCATTCGGGCTCGGGAAAGGCGTGGTTTTCCCCGAGGGCGACTATGGGGGCCCGGGCCTTCCCGATGGCCTCCGCCCAGGCGGCGTAGGGGTCTTCATCGAGGTCTACGTCCATGATTTCATACCCGTAAAAGCCGCCGAGATTTTCTTCCATGCCTTCCGGCCATGCGCCGGTCGGGCCGAGGACTATTATCTCTAGATCGCCGGCGACCGTCTGATTCTTCAGGTGCTCGATTGCGACCCGCATGGAGCCGCCCCCGGAGACAGTCGTGATTATGACGGTCATGAGCGGTGCGTTTCCGGTTTCCCTCTCAGGCATTCGCTTCCTCCCGCCCGGAGCGGGGACGCCCGCCCGTCGATACGGCCCTTCCGGTTCCGGCCGATTCCTCGGCCGCTTCGATTATCTTGAGCGAGGCGAGCCCGTCTGCAAGGCCGGGGCTCGGATGAAAGCCGCCGGAAATGGAGGCGGCGAAGTGCCCGAGCGCGAGCTCGAACGAGGGCTCGCGCCCGGTTCCGAGAAGCCTGTCTTTGAGCACGGGGCTCCCTGGGATTTGCGAGAGGCGATCGGCCAGTTTTCCGAGGCTGCCTCTGGCTCGCCCGGCGGGTGTGAACGTCACGCCGAACGAATTATATCTATCGGCCGTCAATTTGCCCTTACTCCCGTAAACCTCTATCTTGTCTTCGTCCGTCGAGTTGAGGGAGAAAAAAGACTGCACTCTTATTCCGTTCTCCATTCTCAATTCCACGAATGCGTTGTCGTCCTCGGATTCCCTCGATTCCATGCCTGCCTTCACCCAGGCGACTTCGGCCCCGAATATATACCTCAGGAGGTCCGCATGATGCGAGGCGAGGTCGAGAAGCACGCCGCCGCCCGTCTCCCTTTTCCGCTTCCACTCGGGAAGGTTTCTTGATGAGGACGTGAATACGGTCCTCACGGCGTTAATGCTACCGGCCGCCCCGGAGCCGACCTTTTCCTTAAGCGCGGCGTATATCGGATTGAAGCGGAGGTTAAGGCCGGACATCCCGCACTTTCCGCTTTTCTCCCACGCCTCCATGACCCGGGCCGCCTCTTCGGAGTTCTGCGCGAGCGGCTTTTCGAGGTAGACGTGTTTTCCATGATCGAAAGCCTCGGAAGCCGCTTCGGCGTGGAGGAATGTCGGGAGGCATATAACCACTGCGTCGACGTCTCCGCTCCGAAGGAGCTCCTTGTAGTCCGTGTAAACCCTGGCGCCGGGCGCGGCCCTGGCGGCGGCGTTGGCGCAGTCGCCGTCAATGTCGGAAACGGCCGCCAGCCTCGCGCCGTGCAGTTTTTTGATGCTGCTCAAGTGGACGAGCCTGGCTATCCGTCCGCAGCCTATTAGTCCCAGATTTATTGGCATGGTCATCAGAGGTGGTTCTATAATAATTAATTTTCGCCGGATTGTTAATTGGTCTGTGGAGTCAAAGAGAAATAATTGTCTCGAATCCGCAGGCGGCGCGGTGTATAAAGCCTGATATAACCCAAGTGCCGAATACTATATTCTCATTGTACGTCCCGGCGCGGCAGAGCCGCCGCTCGCTCCGGATTCCGGGTTCCGGGATTTCGCACTACCGATTTTTCCCGGGCGTTGTTGTATAATTGGGAATCGCTCTTAAGTTCCAGATACGAAGGAGGGGGATAAAATGAGGAAAGTCTACTTTCTGTTTATAGTTCTTGCTGCACTCATAGCGAACGACGCATTTCAGCCGGTGGGCTACGCCGGCGAGAGAGGGAAGGGCGGCGTGCCTGTCGAATCCGGCTCAAACCAGTTCACGCCGATTATCGTGTCATTTCTTGCCGAGCCTCGTCCCGTCCTCGGGTCGGACGGAAAATATCATCTCGTATACGAGCTTCAGCTTACAAACACGACTCAGCTAACCTGGCATATAAATTCGCTCGAAGCGCTGGACAAGAATAATCGGTCCCGCGTCCTCACGTCGTTCTCCGGCGACGACGTCGCGGCGAAGAACCGTATAATCCCGGGAAATGAATTGTCAGCGGATATCGGCGCCGGCAAAACATCACTCTTCTTCATAACATTCTCTGTGGATTCGAAGAATGAAATCCCGGCCGCGATTATTCACCGCCTTGCCATTACCGTCCCGGGCGGTATCCCGGAAGGGTTTCTTTCGTTCCTCAGCCTTACGCCCGGGACGCAGGAAATCGCCTTTGTATACGCAGAGACGGGCGTAGGCAGCCGGGAGGCCGCGGTTATAGGCCCGCCGCTCAGGGGGGGCAGATGGGTGGCCGCCGACGGATGCTGCCTCGCCCACAGGCACGTGCGCGCGGCGCTTCCGATAAACGGCAAGTTCACGGTCGCCCAGCGCTTCGCCATAGACTGGGAGAAGCTGAACGACGACGACCTCATTTACGCCGGGGACCCGAAGGACGTCCACAGCTATTTCTCGTACGGCGAGGATGTGCTGGCGGTGGCCGGCGGGCGCGTCGTAACGGCCGTGGATAAATACGAAGACCAGGTACCGGGGCAGCTACCGCCGGGGCTTCCTATAGAGGAGGCCGACGGCAATTACGTTGTTATAGACATCGGCGGCGGGAACTTCGCCTTTTACGCGCACATGATAAAGGGCAGCTTAGCTGTAAAGGAAGGGGATTTCGTCACGCGCGGGCAGGTTATAGGGCATCTCGGGAATTCGGGCAACACGTCGGCCCCGCATCTTCATTTTCATATGCTGGCCGGGCCGGCAAGCCTGGGATCGAACGGGTTGCCGTACGTGGCGGACGGGTACGAGCTCCTCGCGAGGAGCGCCTCGACCGAGGCGTTCGACAACGCCGAGATAAACGGGGTGCCGCTGGAAATGGTTTCGGTGTCGAACCCGGGCCCGCATGTGAACGACCTCTATCTCGACCAGAGCATAGTCGTTTTTCCGGAATGATTCGGCGGGGATTCGAAGGCGGTCGCGCGGACAAGAGGGAGTGTGAGAAAAAGTAAAAGATGAAAAGAATGGATTCCCGATACAGGCCTTGATACTAAAGAAGGCAGGGCCTGAGCAGTACTGGATAAACGTTTCCATTTCAAGGGTGCGGCGTCCGATTCCTCGCTCGCTCGAAATCGTTGGGAATGACAGAGCGGATGTTCTAATGCTCGCTCGTTCGCATTCGTTCTCTTACCGGAAGCGACCGACCGCGCCAGCCCCGTATTTTACTTATTCCGGGGCCGGGGTGAGAGTCGCCTGATTACCGAGCCAGATTGCAGATTATATAATTAAATGCTACTGGTGAAGTTGAAGGAGGGGATATGAGAAGGGTGCTACTGCTGATAGCTTTTGTTTCCGCTTCTCACTTTGCTGTTATAGATTCAGCGGAGGCGGGGGACGCGGAGAACGTGGTTTATCTTCTCAATACGCAGTACGGGCGCGTTTGCAAGGCGGAGCTGACGGGGTTTTTCACCAGAACTTTAAAGATCGACTGGACGTCTAATACCGCGAAGATAAACGCGATCAAGGTATTGGCCGAGATCGGGAGCGTGAAGGAGATTCTTTACAGGGACGGCGTACGCTATTTACAGTTCCCCAACGATTCGGGCACGTATAACGTTATAGACTGGAAAACCGGGGAGAAGAAGTCGATAAGCGACAGGACTCCTTATTATTTTCCTTAGTCGAGTGAAGAACGATGCACGGCTCTCGTACAAAGCTTACGTTTTATCAAGATTCTTCTGAGCGGTATCCGTATCGTTGGGAGAAATCAACGAGGTGAGTAGTCCCGCAGTTCCCGCTGCGCTGCCGTCTTTAAATAATTTTGACCGTTTAGCTGGAAAGCAGGAAATGATTGCGGCAATGAGGGAGTTAGGGAACGGAGCCGACGAGAGGATTTGAACCTCCGACCTGCTCATTACGAGTGAGCTGCTCTACCACTGAGCTACGTCGGCTTCAATCGAGGGAAAGTATAATATACGAACTTACGGATTTTTCAAAGCCCGGAGCGAATTTTTTACTGCGCCCGACATTGCCATTTATAGCTGTAGGAAATGTCGTACATATTGTTGTTTTTGTCCCTCGCGTGTCCGCAGACGACGTCCGCGTCGAGAGCGAGCTTGCCGTTCGTGTTCACGATGAAAAATTCATACTGGGGGCTGCACTGGCCGCTGCACCTTTCGTACATATTCTGCCCGTCGGGCCCTTTACCCCTCGAAAAATCGGAGAACCAGCTTTGTACCTGGGGCATGGAGCTGAAGTCCTTGTTGTACTCGAAGGGCGCCTTTTCGGTCTGCTCCAGGAGCTTCTGGCACATGTTGTAATCGGAATAATCAGTCAGGAATTTCTGCGGCACGGCGCGGAATACGATGACCGGCTTTTCCGGAAGCGTGCATCCGGCGGGGCAGAGGCCTCCGGGCTTTTCGGCCGACGCCAGGCCGCTGTCGGCCTTTTCGAGGATAGCGCCGGATTCGTACCTTATAGATCCGGGCTTGTTCCTCTCGTTAGCGAAAAAGGACGCGGTCGCCTGGGTCGATTCCATCTTGACCGTCTTTACGGCCGAAGAGCACTTGTCGGATTCCTCGCCGAACGCAAGCCCTGCCTGGATTAAAAATACCAGCAGTATGATTCCGTATAAAGAGGCGCCGGAGGCCTGAAATTTTGGTGTCATGTTTTCTCCCTTTAGCTGTGAGATTGCCGGGCCGATAAATGCGCGGCTTTCGGTCCAATAATACCTGAAATAATATAGCTAAAAGGGATTTTTTACAGGGGGCGAGGCGATAAAGCGGGCTAGCTGGCCCGAGTTCTTTTTATTGCGTCGCTCAGTTTTATTCTCGCAAACCTGAGCGTCTGGAGTATGCGGCTTCTTACGTATGCGTACGAGAGATTGGCGACGATGTCCCATCTCTTCTTTTGCCGGGCGTAGCCCATAATCTCGTGTGCGAATGAAAAATCGCTCCTGTTCCAGTATCTGCAGTTTCGTACGAGGCCGGCGGTCAGGGGGCCCGGAAATGCCGAGTAGCGTTCCAGGACCCCGATCATGTCGAGGGTCATCATAGTGCGGAGGCACTTCTCGCATTTGCAGCAGTTGATACGGGTGCCGTCGCCGAAGGCGCAGACCCTCAGTTTGTCCCGGATTTCTTCCCAATGGGCTATCGCCTCCGTTTTTTCAGTCCTTGTGTAGCCGCTGCCGTGATGCAGGACCTGCGTCGCTTCCGTAGAAAGGAGGTAGTCGATTCCCGGATCGGACCCCCAGGGCATGAGACTCGTAAAGCTGTGTGACGAGGGGACGTGGAACATGGCGGCCCGCCGCCCCGCTGCGTGCGCCGCGCCGATCAGGGCCGAGCCGTGGAATAGCCCCCAGTTACGCTCCATGCCGAATTGCCGGCAGTTCGTTCTGCAGGTTATCAGCTTTATACCGAGCCGGCCGCACATGGTCGAGTAGGCGTCTCTCAGGAGCGTAAAGGATTCGGTGTCTTCCAGCTTTATGTCGAAGCCGTGTACGAATAGAAGGTGCGATATCTGTACGGATTCCGGAAGCCCGTTTCCCGGCAGAAAAGACTTTAAGGTGAAAAAGGAATCCAATCCGCCGGAGAAGGCCGACATCACGATATCCGGGCCGTTCTCAGCGCCCGCGGGGACGAGGGATTCGCACTCTATACGGACCGGTTCGAACCTCCAGACAGGCCATATGCAAAAGGCCGTTTGATATTCGTTGATCCCGATAAGGAACCGCGGGGAGACTTTCCCTCTCACCTCTATTACCTTCTCGCCGCGCCGCATGGCCACGAGCAGCATCGTGGAAAGGAAGGCGTCGGCCCTGTCTGTAACGAGATCGCCGCAGTCCTCGGGAAACTCGAACCAGAGCCTTTCCGGCATGCCCGGGACGGTGGGGTCGAATTCTATCCCGGCAGATACTGTAAGCTTCCCGTCTTTAGAAGATATCTCCGGATGATGGATTATCATTTTACGAGCCGCACCCTAGAAAGCGAATCGTTAATCATCTGCCTTCTTTCAATGGCCGATTTTCTCGCGAAGGTTTTCTTTTCGTGCCTCGATATATAATCAGCTTCCTCCCCGGTTTCCTTGTGGTTAATCCTGTAATGGTAAAGCACGTAAGGTATGCGTAAAATGTCGTATTTCTCGGATACTTTCAGAACCAGGTCGTAATCCTCGGCATAACTCCCGAGGTTTATCTCGTCGAATCCTCCCATCTCGTCGAGGACGCTACGCCTCCATATGCGTGCGGCGCCGACTCCTTCCGTTCTGAGGATGTTATTCCTGTCGTATTCCTGGTGTTTTACGACGCCGTATTCTTCCAGCACATCGTCGTCGGGCCCTATCCAGTCGTAATATGAAACGCCGAGGGCGAATCCCGGGTTGGATTCCATGTAGTCATACATTATAGAGAGCGCGTCGGAGGTGTAAAGATCGTCCGAGTCGAGCTGGCAAACGTACTTTCCCCTCGCGTATTTTATTCCCGCATTCAGCGCGGCGGCAGTGTTGCGCGCGGCCTCGCTCCTGAGGATGGTTACGCGCCCCGCGCCGATATATCTCGACGCAGCTTCGAAGCTCCCGTCCGTCGAGCCGTTGTCCACTATTATAATCTCGTACCCTTTCCACTCGCTCTTTAAAACGCTCTCTATGGTTCGTCCTACGTACTTCTCACGGTTATAGAGGGGAATGACGACGCTTATATCCGGCCCGCCGGGGTTCTTCGATTCGCTTTCGGGCGCGCGGGCGGGCGGACCGAAGAGAAATGCCCCGCGTCTTTTAAGCGAGGCGAAGCAGGCTTCTCTGAACTCGGCTTCCTTTTCCGGGCTATAGTCCGTATACGACTCGCGGGGCAGTGCGGGGTCGTGGTTATTGGCATCGTCCCCGCTGTGGAGGACTTTGTAGATGACATCGTCTAGCGCCGCGATATCGTATTTCTCGAAAATTCTCATCCTGAGCTCGTAATCGAAAGCGTATTTAAGGGACGTGTCGTAATTGCCGACGGTGTCGAAGACTTCTCTTTTTATAGCCCGCACAGGGCCGAGCCTGGACGATTCGGAGAAGTCGTAATTGTCTGTCCCGGTTTGTATGAAGACTTCTCCGTCTTCCCCCTTTTGTTCTATATAGTTTCCGTAGACAAGTCCGACGGAGGGTGAGGAGTAGAGCTTCTCGATACACGCGGCGACGAATCCCGGAGGGAGCGTTACTGCCTGCGTTACGAGGAATACGACGTCGCATCCCGAGAGGGATATGCCCCGGTTAAGCGCCGCCCCGGCTCCTTCCGAAGCGATGTCGGAATAGACGGCGGTGACGGGGACGCGGCTGCGCTCGATGATTCCGGCAGCGGTTTCTCTCCATGCGCCGTCGACGATACAGACAATGCCTCCGGGTTCTCCCGTCTGCCCTGTGATGCCGCCGAGGGTTTCGCCGAGCCTGTCGGGTTTTCCCGCTACGAGTATTACGAAGCCTGTTTTAATCATGTGACTCTTGCCTCGGAGATAGAAACTCGCGCAGCGTTTCCGTAAGCGTCTGCGAGAGGACCTTTAAATTGACGAAACGTTCGTATTCGTCCCGCGGTATGCCTCGCCCCTCGTTCGGGCCGTCATACGAAGCTCCGCCCCCGGGGGCGGATGTCTTCAGCTCCCGGATGATTCTCCCCGCCTTGCCGCGAAAAGATTCGTACATCTCCGCCGATTGCCAGGTCCTGGGAGACCTTAACTGGGGAAGTATGGAATAGGCGTCGAGCAGGAGCGCCTCGGGGTCGCGTGCTCCCACGAGCGCGAGAGGCTCGCCGCTTAAAAGATCGACGGCGGCCCGGTCTGAAAAATTGAGAAAAAACTGCCGGAATTTATCTATAGACATGACCCTGAGGCCGGAATCCCCGATTCTTTTATAGTGTTCGACGATGGCCGCTGTGAGCCCGTTATCAGCGGGATCGAAGAGGAATATATCAGCTTTGTCGGCGTTTGTGTATACGACCGCGGCGCTGTCTTTCCGCCGCTGCCGAATAGCGGCCACGACATCCGTAATCCCGGCGGGCGGGGCCGGTATCTCGCCGGCCGCCGAAGCCTCGCCGGAAGAATCTCCGTCCGCATTTGTCCCTCTCTGGCAGACCGCCCCTGCCGCGACGTCGAAAAGATGAAGCAGGATAGCCAGCATTTCTATGTACTTCGATTCGTCGTCCGATCTTTTTAAAAGCTCCCATGATTCGCGGGCGCGGTCTCCAAGGCCTGAATATCCCCGTGGCACGTTACCGCTTCCCGCCTCCTTCATCGCATTGTCCAAAGCAGTCATCGTCCTTTCGGCGATACGTTTCGTTAACTCTCGTTCGAGCGGGCTCCCGGAGGGGTTAAGGGTGCTGTCCTGAAGGTTTATTATCTTCCAGTAGGCCTTGTAAAGATGGTGAAGGATTTTTACCCTATCGCTTATTGTATTATCCGGCGCTATTTCGCGATCCCTGAAAAGCACCCTCGGCCTGCCGGCCTTCTTCCCGAGAAAGAGGTCGCCCAGGAGGGCCCATTCGGCCAAGGAATAGGCGACCACGTGAACCCCGATTTTGTCCTTTCCGAAGGGGGGCATCCTGTATCTCGTTTTGCGCTCGAGCCCGGTCATTAGCCCGTACTCTTCGCGTGCGTCGAGGTCGTCTATGGTTATGACGCAGTCGATGTCGCTCAGGCCCGGGACTATGTCGCCCTCGGCCATGCTGCCGGCTACGTATGCCGAGCGTATTTCGGGAAAGCCCTTGAACGTATGGGTGAGCAGCCGCTCGCAGAGAAAGTAGAGGGATTTGCCTACCGGGCCCAGGGCCGGGTGGCTGGATATTTTGTAGACGGTTTCTTTAAGGTTCATTATTCGGGGTTCAGGCTCGTTTTGCGCTGCTCGTCCGGGGCTCCCTGACCCGGCCGCTCCGCCTGCGCCGCGACGACGCCTTCCGAAGGGGCCGCTCTTTTCGATTCAGAGTAATAACCCCGGAAGTAGAATGACAGGAAGAGGAGCGTCAGAGGGGTCAGGAGTATAAACTCCGTCTTTCTCCCGAGCTTGAAAGAGAGACGGAGCCACGATATGTATCTTTCCGATACTGATTTAACGACCCACGATAAAGAGGGCTCTGTCATCCGGTTTCCGTCCCTGTCTTTCAAGACCCTGTAGAAGCTCGCGCCGTAGCGGGTTCTTTGCTCGAGATAGCCGGAGAGGTCTTTTTCTTCCCAGTGTTTAATGTATTTATCGACGAAGAAATATACGGGTATCCCCTCGGCGGCCATTCTCATCCCGAGATCGCCGTCCTCGCCCGTGAGGAGCTTTTCGTTAAACCATCCGGTGATGTCGAACATCTCCTTCCTGAACACCGCCGCCCGCGATGGGGGGAGGCCGAAGCTCTCGAGGACGCTGCTCCGAAAATCTTTACTGCTGAATCTCTGAAGGAGGGTCATCTGGTAGTAGAGCCTCTGGGCGTACCTGAAAATGCTCGGGCCCGTGGGGAGTATGTTGTGGGTAATGATCCAGGCGTCCGGGTTCGCGGCCAGGAATTCCGTCGTGTCTTTTATGTAATCCGGGGGAAGTATGTAGTCGTCGGCGATGAAGGCTATGAGACCGCCCCGGGCATGAGCGCCGCCGTGGTTCCTGGCCGAGGCCACGCCGCCCCTCGGTTTGAGGAGATATTCGATATCGAGCCTGCCACGGAATCCGTCGATTACGCTCTTGTTGTCGGACGTCGAGCCGTCGTCGACGACCAGGACCTCGAAGGAAGCCCCTCCCTTATCCATGCAGGCTATCGATTCCAGGCAGCGTTTGAGGGGGGCAGGGCGGTTATACGTAAGCACGATGAGCGAGACGTCTACTTTCGGGTTCATGGCCGTGCCCCGGTTTCTCTCTTCCTTAAAAATTCTTCCAATATCTTTATATTCTCGGACTGATCCCTGCCGAGGAATATTCTATAGCTCTCGGCCGTCGCGGTCAGCTTGAGCGCCGTGTAAAGCCGCCTGATGAAGACGGGCACGCGGGAGAAAATCTCACCTGGCGAGCTGTTGAACACGAATTCCATGCCCTGGTAGAGCCCGAGCCCTATTACGGCCGCGCTCATGAGCGAATTCAGCGTGGCGAAGCGGGACATCTTTTCAATGTACGGGTTTCCGTTAATGAGACGTTTTGCCGTGAAGAGGATTTTTTTCTCGAGGAGCCGCCGCTCGAGCTTATTTCCCCAGTAGTCTATGTCGATGAAATACTTGCCGCCGAACTCCATGCGGTCGATATGGTAGACATATTCCGGAGGGATGGAGCTTATCTTTTCCTCGTCGAGCGTCCCCATGCGGAGGGGCAGGGGGAGCACGCGGCCGCCGCCGTCGACGAGCGCCTCGTCGTCCGATATGAGCTTGAACACGCTCCTTTCAAGGACGGAAAACGCCATTGTCGATTTGCCGCCGCCCGACTGCGCAGAAAATATCACGGCCGTGTCGTTCAGTGAAAACGTGAGCGCGTGTATTCGGAGAATCCCTTTCTCGTCGCAGTATTGGCCGAGGAGCGACAGAACGAGGAGGTAGAACGCTTCCTGGAGAAAATTCGGGTCCGTGCCGTAAATCGTATAGATGCGGCCGCCCCCCTCCACGAGCACGACGCCCTTACCGAAGTAGTCTATGATCTTGGTGCCGCCTTTTGTGAACACGATGTTCCTCGGCGTCGAGAAGCTCGACTTAAGGCTCGGGAAGGAAGAGTAGGGCGGCTCTGATTCGATCGCCGTTACAGTTACCGCCGGACGGCCCGTCTCGACCTTGAAGAAATTAAACGGCCTGACCATCCCGCGCACGAGATCGGGAGAGCCCGATCTGCATTCGATTACGAGCCCGTGGATATTTATTACAGCGTAGGGGGAAGTGGCGCCCGCCTGTCTTGCAGGGGGTTCCGTGTTCGGGTTTTGTTTCGGCATCTCTTACAGCATCCGGCTAGGGGAAATCGCTAAAAGAAGCTGCGATCAATCGTGTGAGTATAGCATATGAGAGGTTTAAAACAATCGTCGTTCGAGAACCCGGAAAATCGCCGTTTGGAGACTCCGCCGGGCTCCCTCGCCGCCGTTCGGGCTGGTTTCCCCGCGAGCTTCGGGCGCTTCAGCGGTCGGGTTTCCCGTAGCTTTCGCGCCGTTTTTTCAGGATATCCCGCCGCCATGGTTAATTTCTTGTGTTGTCATTCAACATATGATAATTTGTACAGGGGAAGAGAGGACCTTCTTATTCGCCGTACTTAGAGAAGCCAAATGGGAATAGTCGTTAAAGGCATGACTGTGCCGGCCTTACTTGTCAAGCTGGACGAAAGCCTGTCTGTCGAAGAGAATATTTCGCAGATAAAAGCCAAGCTCGGAAGTGATTTCTTCAAGGGGTCCCTCGCTGTAATAGATTACGAGAGTGCGAGACTCTCCGAAGGGGACATGAGGAAAATCGAGGAGGCCGTCCGGAGCACGAACACGAGGTTTGTCGGGTACAAGCCCTCGCTCAAGCTAGAGAAAAATCAAAAGGCGGAAGCGCCTCAGCCGCCGGCCGCGGGCGTCAGGACGCTCAAGCTCATAGACAAGAACATCCGGAGCGGCCAGAACGTCGAGCACGACGGCGATGTGCTCATAATCGGCGACGTGAATCCGGGCTCTTATATAACAGCCTCGGGGAATATCATAGTCATGGGCACGCTCCGCGGCATCGTGCATGCGGGAGCGGGAGGCGACGACGGCGCGATAGTCATAGCGCTCAAGCTCCGTGCACAGCAGCTCCGGATAGCCAAGTGGATTACGAGGTCGCCGGACGATTCCGAGGGGCCCGAGTATCCCGAGAAGGCGTACGTCAGGAACAACCAGATAATAATAGAAAAAATTCGTAGCTGAGGGGTAAGCAAATGGCGAAAGTTATAGTTATTACATCCGGGAAGGGCGGTGTCGGAAAGACGACGGTTACCGCGAATCTCGGGGCCGCGCTTGCGTCCATGGGCAACAAGGTGCTCACTATAGACGCCGACATAGGTCTTCGGAATCTCGACATGATACTCGGGCTCGAGAACCGCATTGTGTACGACATAGTAGACGTCGTCGAGGGCACGGTCACACCCGAAAAGGCTTTCGTCAAGGACAAGAGGAGCGAGTCGCTGTATCTGCTTCCGGCCGCGCAGACGAAGAACAAGGAGGCCGTCAGCGGCGAGCAGCTGTCTTCGATAGTGGAGAGGGTTAAGTACAACTTCAACTTCATAATAATAGACTCGCCGGCGGGAATAGAGGGCGGGTTCAGGACCGCAGCGACACCGGCCGAGGAAGCCCTGGTCGTCGTCAACCCCGAGGTTTCTTCGGTAAGGGACGCCGACAGGGTGATAGGGCTCCTCGAATCCATGGGGAAGGATAAAATCCATCTGATCGTAAACAGGATAAGGTCCGCTCGCGTAAAGAAGGGCGAGATGCTTTCGGTCGAAGATATAGAAGACGTCCTCCGCATAAAGAAAATCGGCGTAATCCCCGACGAGGAAAAGATGGTCGATTACACGAACAAGGGCGAGCCCATTGTCCTCTCCGATAATACCGGAGCCGGCGCCGCCCTTACGAACGTTGCCCGGAGACTAATGGGAGAGGATGTAGCTTTCAGCGAGCTCGAGGACAAGAAAGGATTTTTCAGCAGACTTCTAGGGGGATGATCAATGTCTCTATTCGGATTTTTCAGACGGAACAAATCTGCCAACGTAGCGAAAGAAAGGCTCAGGATGGTTCTTTCTTACGAAAGAAAAGATCTTCCTCCGAACTTCGCGGACAAGCTCCAGAAGGACTTGATCCGTGTGTTTAAGAAGTACCCTCAGCTGAACGTCTCGGCCATAGAGATAAACGTGAAAGAGGGAAACCAGAGGGACGAGCTTTCGATTTCCATTCCGTTCGCGCAGCGCGGACACAACTGACGGCGGGGTATGTGCCCGATAATCCGGAGTAAGGCCTGCGCCGGAGGCTTCGGACGGGTCATGCCCCTGAAAAGCTTTTATCTCTCCGTTTGCCCCTCGAATCCTCTGCGCCGCCGCCCCTGAAACCAGCCTCGTTTGCTTCGACAATCGATTCCTGAAATTCCGCCGGTTTGCCGCCGCGATTTTTCTAAATCCGCGGCGCGATAAGTACGAGAGGCGGCAGGACGGAAGCTCGGAATTTAACTTCGAGTCCCGGGAGAGGGATTCGTATATTTTTGTTACTGGATATAGCGTGCGTAACCGGCCGGGGTGCGCGGCCGCCGGATGAAGGGGGCGGAGAGGGAGGGCGACAGCGTGCGGCTTCAGCCGCGCGCCGCCCCCGAAGCATTTAGAGGTTTGTAATTAATAGACGCAGGACCTTGCGAGGGTCTTGTCTTTCGTTACGTAGATGTGTACGCAGAAAGGCTGCATCAGGGCGCCCCTCGCCCTGTCTTCTATTGTATCCGCAAGCTCGGCCGCTCTCCCCTGCTGGCTTGCGGGTATCTGTACCCACATTGATACGGGCGATTCCCAGGTTACGTTCCTGAAGGTTTTCAACTGGTCGATGATTGTCGTGAAGTGGTGCTGGGAAGCGGTAGGCTTGTAATAGGGGCTAAGGGCCTGACTTTCGGGCGCAAACAAAGCGAGCACCGCCGCTATGGCTATTACCGCCGAAATGACAAATTTCATCCGGGCCTCCTCTAAGGTGATGTGGCCCCCTGTCCCGGAGGCCACTAATAATCTAGCATATCACACGGCTAATTGTCCAGTGCTGCGTGATGGTTCTTATGCAAACTTAAACAGAAATCTAGGCCCGGTTTTACGTCGCGACCCAGCCGCCGTCTACGGACAGCATGCTCCCCGTCATGAACTGCACGTTGTCGTCACAGAGGAAAAGGACGGCGTGCGCGATTTCGTCCGCTTTTCCGAGCCTTCCTATCGGATGGAACGACTTGAAGAGCTCCTCGGCCGATTCCCTGCTGCTGCCTTCAGCCACCTGGTCCAGGAGCCCGTCGACCATTGGGGTCTCGATCGTGCCGGGGCAGACGGCGTTAACGCGGATGCCCTTGGCGGCGTATTCGAGCGCCATGCTCCTCGTGAGCTGCGTTACAGCGCCCTTGGTCGCGTTGTAGGCGGCGAGACCGGGGACGGCCTTGAGTCCGAGGATGGAGGAGTTGTTGATTATGACTCCGTATCCCTTTTCGAGCATGTGGGGTATAGTGTACTTCGACATGAAGAATGTGCCCTTCACGTTGATGTCGAAGGTCTTGTCCCATATCTCGGTGGCCGTTTCGTGGGTATGGGAGGTGTAGAGCACGCCGGCGTTATTGAAGAGTATGTCTATCTTGCCGTACTTGCCGATTATGTGATCGACAGTCTTTTTGCAGTCTTCTTCCTTCGATACGTCGGCGACGAGATATTCGATATCGACGCCCTGCTTCTTTCCTTCTTCGACTGCGTCCTTAAGGGTCTGCTCGGTTCTTCCCGTAATTATCACCTTGGCCCCTTCCTTCGCGAAAAGGTAGGCCGTGGCCTGCCCAAGACCGAGACTCCCCCCCGTTATGAGAGCTACTTTGTCTTTAAGCTTCATCTACTTAGTCTCCTTTGGATATTTAGAAAGATGATTATAATAGACTCGCGATTTTAATCAAGCCGTCGGCGCGCCCGCCCGGCGGGGCTCGAAATCGGGGGCGCAAGATGATATTATCACAGTCAGAGAGACGAGGGCGGCGTATAAATATTCCGCCTCCGATGCCGCATTCGCACAGGCATAAACGTTAAATTCTCCGGAGGGCTATAAATGAGCACTACAATAGATATGGGCGACACCGTAACTTTCAACTATGAAGGCAAGGTCGAGGACGGCTCGACGTTCCACACGTTCGACGAGGAGCCGCTCGCTGTCGAGCTCGGGACGGGGGCGCTCGTAAAGGGCCTCGAGGAAGAGCTTATCGGCATGGCCGCCGGGGAGGAGAAGACCTTCCGGGTCGCGCCGGAAAAGGGGTACGGCGTGGAAAACCCGGACCTGGTTCAGACCGTGGAGAAGAAGCTCTTCGCGGACGCCGGCATGAACCCCGAGCCGGGGCTCGTCTTCAAGACGCCTAACGGCAACTGCCACATCACGCGCGTTCTCGACGACAAGGTCGAGATAAGCTACAATCACCCGCTTGCGGGGAGGACGCTCGACTATCACGTGAAGGTAATCAACGTCGCCAAGAAGTAGCCGCCGCGCGGCCCGTTGATCCGCCGCACCGCCCTGTAAATCCGGCTTGCAACGCAGCCCGGCCTTCATATACTATTTAATTGAGAAAGCGGAATGGAAACTCTTCTGGCCATCTTCGTCGGCATCGGGCTGGCGGCGGCGTGCGGATTCAGGATATTCGTACCGCTGCTCGTTATGAGCGTCGCGTCGTTGTCGGGGCAGATTGCGCTTTCGCCGGAGTTCGGCTGGATAGGCACTTACCCGGCGCTTGCGGCCTTCGCCATCGCCACCATATTCGAGGTCGCCGCATATTATGTCCCGTGGATAGATAACCTCCTCGACACCGTGGCCGTCCCGGCCGCTACGGTTGCGGGGACTATCGTCATGGCCTCGGCCGTGTCCGACATGAGCCCGTTCCTTAAGTGGGGGCTCGCGGTTATAGTCGGGGGCGGTGTAGCGGGCACCGTGCAGGGGTTCACCGCCATCACCAGAATCGCGTCCACGGCCACGACGGGAGGGCTCGGGAATTCCGTCGTCTCGACGGCCGAGGCGGGCGGCTCGCTCGTAATGTCCATACTCGCGCTCGCCGTTCCCGTGCTGGCGGCGATACTTGTCCTCGCCATTTTAATAGTCGCTTTCAGGAAGATATACGCCTGGATTTTCAGGCGGAACAAGCTGGGGGCCGAAGCGGATAATCCCCGGCTCAATCCCTAGCGGCCGGGTGCGTAAACGGTTTCGACGACCTTTTCGGCCGCGCTTTCACCCGAGTTTATGCAGTCCGGAATGCCTACGCCGCCCAGGGCGCTCCCGGCTATTTCCAGCCCCTTCAATTTTTTGACGCCCGACAAGATCTTCCGCACGAGATCCGGATGACCGACGTAGTACTGCGGAAGCGATCTCGGGTATCTCTTGAGGAAGCCGAACACGGGCTCGCCCGTTATGCCGAGCACGGGGCGGAGCTCGGATTTCAGTGTCTCCATTATCGCATCGTCGCCCAAGTCGAGCACGCCGGGGTCGAGCATTCCGCCCGTAAACGCCCTCAGCACCGTATAGCCCCCGGGCGCGCGCCCGGGGAATTTTTCGCTGCTGAAGGAGCACGCGATGAGCCTTTTTTTCTCCAGCACCGGGACGACGAATCCGAACGCGTCTATGGGGCGTTTTATGTCCGAGAGCTTGTAAGCCAGTACGGCGACGGCGGACGAGGCGTAATCTATGCCCGCGAGGAGGGCAGCCGTTTCCGGGTCCAGCTTCTCGACGAGTTTCGCCGCCACGAACGCCGGGGTCGTAATCACGACGCCTTCGGCCTCATAGACGCCTTTGTCCGTGGAGACGGTATATCCGCCTTCGGATTTAGATACCGCGCTCACCTTTTCCCCGAGCCTGAGTGATTCTCCGAGGCCCGACGAGAGCCTGTCCGTGAGCGTGCTCATGCCCTTTTTAAACGATACGAACATGCTGTAGCGTGCGCCGCTGTCTTTCTTCCGCGCACGGCTCTTTTGCCTGTAGTTCCTGAGCATGCCGGCGATGACGCTCCCGTGCTCTTCTTCGAGCTCCATGTACTGCGGCATCGTGGCCCGGAGGCTGAGCCGCTCGGCGTCGCCCGTGTAGATGCCGCCTATCATCGGCTGGGCGACGCGGTCGAGCGCTTCGCGGCCGAGCCGCCTCCTGACGAAGCCGGCCACGCTCTCGTCGCCGCCGCGCCTGCGCGGTATGACGAGGTCCATCAGCATACGGAGCTTTCCCCGCCACGAGAAGAGGGGCGAGGTCAGGAAAGGCGCGAGGCGCGAGGGGGCGAGCATGACGAACCCCTCGGGGATCTCGACGAGATCGCTCCCTCGGAGGATATATGTCCTGCGCTTGCTATCGTCGGTTTCGATGAGCTCGCCGTCGAGCCCGAGCCTGCGGCAGAGGTTGAGCCCCCAGGGCTTTGTCGTGATGAAGGCGTCGGGGCCTTCCTCGACCAGAAAGTCGTCCCTCTCTATCGTGCGTATCGGGCCGCCGGTCCTTTCCGATGCTTCTATCAGGAGGACTTCGAGTCCGGGATGCTTCTCGGCAGCTATTTCCTTTATGCGGTTGGCCGCGGCGAGTCCCGTGATGCCGCCGCCGATGACGACGATTCGTTTGCTCATAGGATTATTTAACCATGAAGCGGCCCGGGTTCAATGCGCCATTGGGGAGGGCCGTCCGGATTTCAGGATTCTTCCTGCTCCTTCAGCTTGTAGAGGAGAGAGCGTCTGCTTATGCCGAGCACCTTCGCCGCGCGGGTCCTGTTGCCCCCCGTCTCTGTCAGCGCCCGCTCGATGTACGCCCTTTCTATTTCCTGCCTGGCCTCGTTGAAGCTGAGCCTGCCCATCCAGTCCTTTATCGCCGCCCCGGGCCCGGAGCCGCCCGCAAGCTTGTCGATCCGTGTTATGTATTCGGAGTCGGAGAGTATTATCGCCCTTTCGACGACGTTCTCGAGCTCCCTCACGTTGCCCGGCCAGTCGTAGGACGAGAGCTCGGAGATTACCTCGGGGGTCGCTTCCCTTACGCGCCTGTTGACGTGCTTCCCGTACTTCGCGATAAAGTGCGCGACGAGCGCGGGGACGTCTTCCTTTCTTTCCCTGAGCGGGGGTATTCTCACGGGGAAGACGTTCAGCCTGTAGTAGAGGTCGTTCCTGAATTTGCCGTCGGAGACGTCCTGCCCGAGGTCGCGGGACGTCGCCCCTATGACCCTGACGTCCACCTTCAGGACCTTCGTGTCACCGAGCCGTCTTATCTCGCCTTCCTGGAGCACCCTGAGGAGCTTGGGTTGAAGGAGCATGGGGAGCTCGCCTATCTCGTCGAGGAAGAGCGTCCCTCCGTCGGCTTCTTCGATGAGACCCCGCCTGGCGTTTTCGGCCCCCGTGAAGGCCCCCCTGGCGTAACCGAATAGCTCGCTCTCGATCAGTGTTTCGGGTATCGCGGCGCAGTTGACGGCGACGAAAGGCGCGTCCCTGCGCGGGCCGCCCGCGTGTATGGCCTTGGCGACGAGCTCCTTACCTGTGCCGCTCTCGCCGGTGATGAGGACCGTCGTCCTGAACCGGGAGGCCTTCCGGGAAAGCTCCATCACGTCCGCCATCCCGGCGCTCGTATAGATTATCCCGCCGGTGTCCCCTGCCATTCCGAGCTCGCGCTCGAGGTAGTCGTTACGGGCCTTTAATTTCTGCCGCTCCTCGGCCATTCGCATTCTCAGGATCAGCTCTTCGGAGTTTATGGGTTTGTTTATGTAGTCCGCCGCCCCGGCTTTGATGGCTTCCAGCGAGTTCTCCATCGTCCCGTAGGCGGAGATCATTATTATTACCGCCTCGACGCCTCTTTCCCGCGCTTCTTTAAGGAATTCGATGCCGCTCATTCCGGGGAGCCTGATGTCGCATATGATGAAGTCGTAGAATTCTCCTGCGCCGAGGCGCGAAAGGCCCCCGGCCGCGTTCTCCACGGCCTCGACCTCGAAATTCTCCATCCCGAGTATGAGGGAGAGCGTCTCCCTTATTCCCTTTTCGTCGTCAATTACCAGAACTCTCTGCGTTTTCATAATCACCTGCCGCAGGGAATACGAGGCTGAACGAAGCCCCCTTTCCCGGCTCGCTATAGACCTCTATACGCCCGCCGAACGTCTCGACTATGCGGGCCGAGACGGACAGCCCGAGCCCCGTCCCCTGCCCGGGGTCCTTCGTCGTAAAGAAGGGGTCGAATATTTTGTCCCGGATTTCAGGGCCGATGCCCGGCCCGGTGTCGCTCACCTTTATCGTTACCTTACCGCCGCCGTCGGAGGTCGATATGGCTATTTCCCCTTCGCCGCCGAGGGCGTCCCTCGCGTTAAGTATAAGGTTAATTATGACCTGGGAGAGCTGATTGGGGTCGGCCTCGATTGGCGGGATTCCCGGGGCGAGGTCGAGCCTTAGCCCGACGTTCTTGAGAACGCCCCGGCTGTTTACGAGGTCGGCCGTTTTAGAGGCCGCCTCGTTTACGTCGAGCGGCCTTAGCGAAACGCTCTTCGGCCGCGAGTAGTCGAGCAGGGTTCTTATGATGCGGTCTATGCGTCCCACCTCGTCGAGGAGGTCCCGGAGAAATGCGGCCCGCTTCTCGTCGTCCATCCCGGGGGCGCGCATCATCACCTCGGCGTAGCCCTTTATGGCCGAGAGGGGGTTACCTATCTCGTGGGCTACGCCCGCCGAAAGCCTTCCGAGGGAGGCGAGCTTCTCCGCCGCGACGAGCTCCCTCTGGACGAGCCTGAGCTCGGCGTTGGCCTCTTCGAGCTCGGCTATCTTGCCGCCGAGCTTTTTCCTGCCGCTCTCAATCTCAACGTACATTTTCCTGAGGGCGTCGTAGAGCCGGTTTATCTCCTTCACGCCGCCTATGTCGGCCGATTCGTAGAACTTCCCCGCGCCGATCTTTTCGGTCGTTTTTATGAGCTCGTGGACGGGGCGGACTATCCTTCGCGAGAGAATGTAGAACCCGAAGAGCGTGATTATCACGAGGAAGAGGATTATCCAGAGCGCTATGAGCCTGCGGTTCAGGAGGAGGTTCTCCTGGAGCGGCCCCAGCGGCTGGTATACGAACACTGCGCCCGAGGGGCCGCCGGCCGGCCTTACGGGGACCGCGACCTTAAGGCCGTCGAAGGCTGTGAACGGGGGGAAGTTGACGCCTTCGAAGCCGATTACGGTGTTGCCGGTAGTTATGGCCTGAAGGAGGAGCGGGTCGGTCTTCGGCTTCGCTTCGCTTGTCTCCCGCGTATCGAAGTACACGCGTTTTCCGCCGAGCTCTATTATCCCCCATGACCCGGGATTAAGGGCGTGCTTCAGGAATTCCGCCCCGCCGCCGAGGTCGCCTTTTGTGAGATAAGAGCCTTCGAGCGCTGCGATTACGGCCTTGACGCCGTTGACGTTGCCCTCGACGGCGGAGCGCTCGGTGAGCTTGAACGCTATGACCCCGATGAGGAACATGGCGACCGCCGTTATGAGGATAATATTTACGAGTATCTCGGCCCTGAGGCCAGTTTGTCGCACGGTTTTTCGACCTTGCCCGCGGAGCGCGGGGGAGACGGCGCGCCGGCGGAATGGGTTTTCATAAGTTTAGGTCTGTTCGCGCGGGATTGCCAGTTATGTCAAAGCGCGGAAGCCGCCGGTGAATATGTATATCACGGCGGCTATGGAGAGAAATGGCCCGAAGGGGAGGGCGTATTTGAGGTCGCCTTTCTTACGGAATATGACGAGAAGCCCCGCTGCCGTCCCGAGGACGGAGCTTACGAGCATTATGAAGACGACGCCTTCCCATCCGAGGAACGCACCCAGCATCGCGAGTAGCTTGACGTCGCCCATGCCCATGCCTTCCCTCTTTCTCAGTGCGACGTAGAGGAAGGCTATTATGTACAGGACGCCGCCGCCGATCAAAAGCCCGAAGACGGAATCGAGGAACGGCACTTCGTTAAGGAGGATAAGGAAGCCGCCGAGGTCGTAGCCGACCCTCTCCATGAGCGCCCGGCTCGCGCCCCAGTCGGTCGAGAGAGCGCCGAAGATAAGCCCGACGAGTATGCCGGGGATAGTAATCACGTTCGGGATGATCATGTGCTCGAGGTCTACGAACGTTATAACTATGAGCGCGTAAATGAGCGCGAGGTAGAAGCCGGCGTCCATCGAGAGCCCGAATTTCCAGAGCACCGCGGCGGCCATGACACCGGCCAGAGCCTCGACGAGCGGATAGACGGGCGAGATACGGGAGCCGCAGTCTGCGCATTTACCGCGGAGGGCCAGGTATCCGAATATGGGGATGTTGTGGTAGAACCTTATGGCCTTTCCGCAGGAGGGGCAGCGGGAAGGGGGGAAGACGATGGATTCTTCCCGCGGGAGCCTGTAGATGCAGACGTTCAGGAAGCTGCCGACGACGGAGCCGAATATGAAAGCGAAGACGTACAGCAGGGCGGAGTTTTCAGACACTTAACCTTTCCGGCGGCTCGCTCTTGAATTCGACGTTGGCGATGATCTTGCTCTTTATCTCGTCGAGGGCCTCGGCGAAATGTTTCTCGGTTATCCTGAGCTTTTTCTTCCGGTTCTTGAGGTGCTCTCTTATTGCGATGATGGAGGCGCGCTGGCAGAGGAGCTCTACATCCGCGCCGGAGAGCCCGGCCGCCCTTAAGGCGAGCTCTTTGAGGCCCGCGTCCTTGGAAATCGGTTTTCCGCGCGTGTGGATTTTGAGTATTTCGTAGAGCTCTTCCTCGCTCGGGTAGGGGATATTCAGGATGAGGTCGAACCTCCCGGACCTGAGTATCGCCGGGTCGACCATGTCGACGCGGTTCGTCGCGCCGAGTATGAGGACCTCACGGAGGTCCTCGACGCCGTCCATTTCGGTGAGGAGCTGGCTTACGACGCGCTCTGAGACGCGGGTCCCGTCGGATTCCTTACGCGGCGGAGCGAGGGCGTCTATCTCGTCGAAGAAGACTATGCAGGGCGCGACCTGCTTTGCCTTCTTGAACACTTCCCTCACGGCGCGCTCGGACTCACCGACGTATTTAGAGAGGAGCTCCGCCCCCTTTACGGATATGAAGTTGGCCCCGCTCTGGTTGGCGAGGGCCTTGGCGAGAAGCGTCTTACCCGTGCCGGGAGGCCCGCAGAGGAGTATGCCCTTGGGGGCCTTGGTGTCCGTTATCTCGAAGAGGTCCTTGTGAATGAAGGGCCATATCACGGCCTCGACGAGCTTTTCCTTTATGTCCTTGAGGCCGCCTATGTCATCCCACGTAATCTTGGATATCTCGACGAAAATCTCTCTTATCGCGGAGGGCTCGACTTCCTTTAGCGCGTCCATGAAATCGCCCATGCAGACCTTGACGGGTGTTATCTCGCCGTTCTGGAGGAGGTAGCCGTCGTCGGCGTCCTCGAATTCGGACAGCGACTTCCGGAGCGATTTCATCGCCGCCTCGCGGCAGAGGTTTTCGATGTCGGCGCCGACGAAGCCGTGCGTCATGTCGGCCAGCCGTTCGAGCTCAATGTCGTCGTCGAGCGGCATCCCGCGCGTGTGTATGTCTAATATCTGCGCCCGGCCGTTACGGTCGGGGACGTCGAGGCTGACCTCCCTGTCGAAGCGGCCCGGCCTCCGGAGCGCCGGGTCGAGCGCGGAGGGGAGGTTCGTCGCGCCTATGACGACGACGTTGCCCCTGTGCTTGAGCCCGTCCATGAGGGACAGTAGCTGGGCCACGATGCGTTTTTCGACGTCGCCCGAGACCTTGTCCCTCTTGGGGGCGATGGCGTCGAGCTCGTCGAGGAAGATTATCGACGGCTGGTTCCGCGAGGCGATTTCGAATATGTCGCGGAGCCGGGCCTCGCTTTCGCCGTAGAACTTGTGCATTATTTCGGGGCCGTTTATGACCTGGAAGTTAGCGTTCGTTTCATGGGCCACGGCCTTGGCGAGGAGGGTTTTCCCGCTCCCCGGAGGGCCGACGAGCAGGACGCCTCTCGGCGGGTCTATGCCGAGTTTTTCGAATAGCTGCGGGTACTTGAGCGGGAGCTCGACTATCTCCCTCACCTTGGCTATCTGCTCCCTGAGGCCGCCCACGTCCTGGAAGCTGACGCGCGAGCTGTCGAACTTGGTTTTGGGTTTCTTTCGTATGTCGAGGCGTGTGGAGCCCCTTATGACGACCGAGTCGGATGGGATGACTCCCAGGACCTGGAAGTCCTCGAGCCCCGTTGTCGGGAGCTTCACCCGTATCCTGTCGCCGACCGTTATCGGATAGCCGTCGAGCCTTTCGAGAAGGTACTTGTTCTCGTTGCCGTTATAGAGCATGTCCGTGTTGCGCGGCGAAAGGACGACCTTCGTCGCGGACTTGGTGCCTACTTTCTTCACGAAGACGTGATCGTCGAGCTCGACGCGGGCGTTTTCACGCGTGGTGTCGTCGATTTCGATGACGGACTGCCCGGACGCGCTCTTGTCCAGCGGCGCGACGCGCACCACAGTCTTTCTCTTCCCGCCTATCTCGACGAGGTCCCACGCGCTTACCCCCAATTCCTTCATGTCGACCGGTTTTATACGCGCGAGGCCCTTGCCGGAGTCCTTTCTCGGCAGCTCGCAAATCCTGAACGATATCATGGCTAATCCCAATAAAGATATTACCGCTCGCGATTTTTACGGTCAAGAAAATTTTGGGTCCCTAACGGCCGTTTGAATTAAGATGCTGCATTTATTATAATCTCTCAAATCCTACGCAATGAAACACCAGTGAAGCTGCGCTCCCTAACCCTAAGAAACTTCAGGTCTTACGCGGCGGAGAATTTCGCTTTCCACGACAGGGTCAACCTCATATACGGCGAGAATGCCCAGGGGAAAACGAACCTTCTGGAAGCCGTCCATTTCCTCCTGGCTTTCCGGCCGTTCAGGCAGGTCAGGCACGAGGAGCTTATCACCATCGGGGCCTCCGAAGCGAGGATAAAGGGCGAGATAGAATCGCCGGCCGGGCTCGACGAGGTGCACATCGTCCTCGGCGGCGAGAAGAGGACTATAAAGCTGAACGGAAAGCTCGTATACAATGCCTCGAAGGCCCTCGGGAGGTATAACGTCGTCGCGTTCCTGCCGTCGGACATCGAGCTCGTGAAGGGGAGCCCGCAGGCGAGGAGGCGGTACCTGGACGCGCTCATATTCTCGCTCGAGCCCGCGCACCTTGCAGAGCTCAGGAAGTACCACAGGTTTTTAGTGCAGCGTAACGCCGTACTCTCCAAGGGGCGGAACGTCACGCCGGAGAGCCTCGAGATATGGGACGAGAAGCTCGTCGAGACGGGTAGCCGGGTCATATCCCGGAGGCTTGAGTACGTGAAGAAGATGACGCCGCTCCTCGCCAGGATATACGCGGACAGCTCGGGGAGCCGTTCGGAGGCGGGGCTAAGGTACGCGGCGTCATTCGCGGCCGGGGGCGACGTCGAGGCGGCGTACGCCGAGAGCCTTCGGGCGTCCTTCGCCAGGGACCGTGCGCGCGGGCACACGACCGTCGGGCCGCACAGGGATAATCTCTCCTTTTTCATAGACGGGAGGGACGCGTCGGTCTATGCGTCCCAGGGGGAGTCGAAGAATTTCGCCCTCGCTTTAAGGGCATCCGAGATAGACCTCATAAAGGCGACGCTCGGGAAGACGCCCGTGCTTCTCCTGGACGACGTGACGAGCGAGCTCGACGAGCGGAGGAGGAAGTTCCTCTTCGGCATGCTCGGGGGATTCCCCGGACAGATTTTCATAACGACGACCAACCCGGAAGAGATACTTCTTAAAGGGGAGATGAAGGCCTTCCGCATCCGAAAGGGCCGCGCCGAGCCCGCGCTCGTGAAAAGATAAAACGGCGCGTCCGGGTTCCCCATATTGGGCGTCCATGACTAAAATTTCTCGGTTTATGCCGTAAAGCTTGATATAATTTAACCGGAGCATGTGGAATCATGGGTGAAAAAGCGTTTCAGGATTACTGGGAAAAGAACAGGTGCTGGGGCTGCGGCGGGGAGAACGAGCACGGTCTTCACTTAAAGAGCCGCTGGGCCGGGGCCGAGGCCGTCTCGGAATTTATCCCGTCACCGTACCATAAGGCGGGCCCCGATAATTATCTTAACGGCGGGATAATCTGCACCGTCGTCGATTGTCATTCCATATGCACGGCCATAGCCGACGCGTACAGGCAGGAGGGGAGGGCGCTCAACTCGGAGCCCTTCATATGGTACGTGACGGGCTCGCTCAAGGTCGATTACTACAAGCCCACGCCTATCGACGCCCCCGTAAGTCTCAGGGCCAGCGTCGAAAGAAGGGAGGGCAGGAAGAGCGTCGTCACGTGCGGCGTGTATTCGGGCGGCGTCCTCTGCGCAAAGGGCGAGGTGCTGGCCGTGAGGGTGCCGCCGGAGAAATGGTACGGGTAGGGGCTTTCGTTCCGGCCGCATATAACCGAGAGGCGTGAATGAAATTACATAAACCGATAACCGCAATTTTTTTAGTGTGTGCTTTTTTTGCTTTAGTCTCCGCCCCGGCCGGGGCCAGGAACGCGCCCAAGACCGTGAAGGCCAAGCTGGCGGCCGACGTAACGTCGATCACCCCCGGCTCGACGTTCAATCTCGGCGTACTGCTGAACGTCTCCCCCGGCTGGCACGTTTACTGGAAGAACTCGGGCGATTCGGGGCTTCCGACGTCGGTGGAATATACGCTCCCCGAGGGGTTTCACGCAGGCGAGCCGAGGTGGCCCGTCCCTGTCGTATTCGTCGGCGCGGGGGACGTCGTCGATTACGGGTACGAGGATTCGCTCTTCCTCTATTCGAACGTCATGGTCCCCGAAGGGCTTTCGGAGGAGGAGAATGTTCCGCTGAAGGCCGTCGTGTCGTGGGTGAGCTGTAAGGAGATATGCATACCCGGGAAGGCGGAGCTCGAAATTGTGCTTCCAGTCTCGGGCGAATCGGAACCGGCCAATACGCCTCTCTTTACCGAATGGGAGAAGCGGCTCCCGATGGGGGAGTTCGATCCCCGTAACCCGTTCGACATAGAGGTGAATACGGAGAGCACCGCGAAGAACCTGACCTCGGTGAATATTCTCCTCGACGCGCGGCGCGAGCTTACGGACATCGCGCTTTATCCCGTCCCCGGCGATTCGCTCGTAGTCGAGGACATAAGGGTAACGCCGAGGCCAGGCGAAAATCACACCGAGATATCGTTCCTCGTAAAAAGGCTCAGGAGGAGCGGCACGACACAGATAAACCTCGACACGCTTATCGCATTTACCGAAAAGGACGGCGCGAGGTCGGGCGTCGAGCTGCCGGTTACACTGGATATTGCCGAATAATCACACCACGGCTTAACCTGGAGGGGATATAAATGGGATTTCTGAACGACCTGGGACTCTTGCTGCTCCGCGTAATTTCGGGCGCTATGATGATAGCGTGGCACGGCCTGCAGAAGCTCTCGGACCCGTCTAAGTTTATAGGGCACCTCGAAAACAGCGGCTATCCGCTCCCGGAGGTCATGGGATACGCTGCCATCTCCGCCGAGACCCTCTTTCCGCTCCTTATTATTCTCGGCCTCTTCACGCGCGTCTCGTCCGTGATAGCGGCGGGAAACATGCTCGTCGCCGCCGCCGTCCATCATTTGATCATGAGCGGCGACTCGCTCGCCGATACCGAAAAGGCGCTCCTTTATTTCCTTGCCTTCGGGTTCCTCGCGCTCGCCGGCCCGGGCAGGTGGACCCTCGGCAGGCTGACGGGGATGAAGGTACGCTCGTAGAACCGGTCTTTACAGCCGCGGGCGGCTCCCGGGCGCCCGGTTTCACGTATCCGCCGGTTTTATTTTTGCGGCCTTTCACCGCTATCTTTTTCCGGGTTATTCTTAACGGAAAATTAACCGCACCCGCGTAGACTTTCAGGACGGAGCTCTCGTCACATGGTAAAAAAACAGATACTCATAATCGGCGGCGGATTCGCAGGTGTAAAGTGCGCCGAGACCCTCCGGAAAAAGCTCAAGCGTCACGAGGCGGACGTCGTTCTCTTCAACAGCGAGAATTACATGGTCTTCCAGCCGCTCCTGGCCGAGGTCGTGGGGGCGTCGATAAGCCCCGAGCCGGTTGCGGTTTCGCTTCGACAGATGCTCCCCGGGGTTTACTGCAGGACCGAGGACATCACGAAGATTCACCTCGACAGGAGCTCCGTCGAATTCGTCGACGACCTCGGGCACATGGGATTCATGCATTACGACCACATCGTGATAGCCTGCGGCTCGGACGTGAATCTCTCGATGATACCGGGCATGGCCGACCATTCCTTCCCGCTCAAGACAGTGGGCGACGCCGTCGCACTCAGGTACCACGTGCTCAGGCAGATGGAGAACGCCGAGATATGCGATAACGTCGATCTCAGGAAGTGGTACCTGTCGTTCGTGATAGTAGGCGGCGGGTTCAGCGGCGTCGAGGTTGCGGGGGAGATAAACGACCTCGTCCGCTCGACCTATAAATACTACAGGAACATCCCCAAGGAAGAGATAAAGGTAACGCTCATACATTCCCGCGACCAGATTCTCCCGGAGGTGAGCTCGAAGCTGAGGGACTTCGCCCGTATGGAGATGGAAAAAGCGGGGATTAAGGTGATGCTGAACCGCCGTGTTTCGTGCGTCACCCCCGAAGGCGTCGGCATGACGGACGGGGCTTGGGTGAACGGCGCGACCATCGTGTGCACCGTTGGGAACGCCCCTTCGCCGATGGTGCAGATGCTCGACGTGCCCAAGGAAAAGGGGCGCCTGGTAACGGAGCCCGACATGCGCGTTTCGGGCATGGGGAACGTCTGGGCGATAGGCGACTGCGCGCTTATCGTGAACGACTACGACAAGGGCATGAGCCCGACTACGGGGCAGTTCGCCGAGCGGGAGGGCAGGCAGGCGGCCGAGAATATAATCCGCGTGATAAAGGGCGAGGAGACGAAACCGTTTAAATTCAAGCCGTTAGGGCAGCTCTGCGCCATCGGCGGGCACAACGCCGTCGCCGAGTTCCTGGGTATGCACATCTCGGGATTCATGGCGTGGTTTCTCTGGCGCTCCGTATATCTCTTCAAGCTCCCGAGCATCTCGCACAGGCTGAAGGTCGGCTTCGACTGGGCGTGGGAGATCTTCTATTCGCGGGACCTCGCTCACCCGAAAGGCGACAAGACGGACAGGGTCTCGCGTGCGCACTTCCAGCCGGGCGATTACATATTCAGGGAAGGCGATCCGGCGACGGACTTTTACATAATCGAATCGGGGGAGGTCGAGGTGCTGAGGAAGTCCCCCGAGACGGGCCGGGAGATAGTGCTCGCCGTCCTCGGGCCGGGGAATTTCTTCGGGGAGATGGCGCTCCTCGACGGCAGGGACCACAAGGCCGGCATAAGGGCGAAGACGGGGGTCGAGCTTACCGTTATGGGCAAGAAGGTCTTCCAGCAGATATCCGGCACGCTGAAGCCATTCAGGGATTTTCTGAGCGAGGCCGTAAGGAAACGCGGAAGCGACATATGGCAGCGTCTTCCCGTGGCCTACGAGATCCTCGAAAGGGAGCCGTTGGGCACGTTCATGAGGCCGGTGCCGGCTGTTCTCGGCCCGGACGACACATTCGAAAAGGCCGTGGACGTCCTCGGGGGAGACGTGGATTTTTGCTGCATCGTGGACGGGGATGAGAAGCTGTCGGGAATCATCACGCATGCGGACGTATTCCGCGCGGTGGACGACGGCGTAGCGACCACGACCCCCGTCTCGAGCTTCATGAACAAGGCCCCCGTGCTCGCGAGCTCGGGGGATACGAGCATAGTCGTCGCCGAAGTCATGCACGACCGCGACTTGAAATGGGTTCCGGTGGTCAAGGATACGTGCGACCCCCGCATTCTCGGTTACGTCAGAAGGGACGTCATGATCGGCTTCGTGATACAGAAATTAAGGGAGTCGGGATACATAACCTGACGGACTTGCTCCCCGCCTTTCATACCCGCAAAACCCGTGAGCGTGCGTTTCGCGCCCTGCATTCCGTGCGATTTCCCTCCGCGCGTCATTGCCGCCCGCGCATCAACTTGAATTGAAATTTGTTTGGGGTTAGAATGGTTTTCAGCGGAACGAGGGGGGATAAATTCAGCTCAAGGAGGCGTAAATGTTCAGGACTCTCGGCATCTTATACGCAGTATTAATACTTTTCGGGGCATCGATACTTTTCGGCGGCGCTGCATCGGCGGCCGAAAGCGACATCACCACGGCGGAGTTCAGGCAGCTTTACACGAGCCTTCTCGCCGGAAAGACGCTCGTTTCGACCAGCGAAGAGGACGGCGTCACCGCCACGAAGGCAAGGACCTTCGGCCAGCCCATGAACGCCAGCGACGGGAGCTTTGACATAACCACGACCACGGTTATAACGAAGACCAGGGACGGCGCACAGGTGCAGAAAGTGACCATAAACATACTCGACAGGGTTAGCTCCATAGGCGGAAAACCCATCATATACGAGGAAGCGAGGAATATGGTCGTCGAAGAGGACGGTGCCGAGCCCCGCACCACGGAGGAGGGAGAGTTCGTAGGCCTTTTCCGCGCGTCGAAAAATGACAAGGGCGGGTTCGACGTTCACAACTTCGGCCTGATTCCCTCGGTGGAAGTGGAGGGCGATTCGTCCACCATGGCGGGCTCGAATCTTTCATTTTCCTGCTACCCCGCGGAGGGAGTGACGGAGTGTGTTCTTACGGTCAGGGACTACAAGCTCGGCGACTACACGCCGCTCGTCGGTTATCGGCTCCTCGAGCCTATTGGCGGCGATTTCGTAGAAACCGCTCGGGAAGTCGGGAATTAACAGTTATATTTATAGTGATATACGGTACATTCTTAAACCTGAAAGGGAGGCAAAAAATTGAAAAAAGTATTCTTGTTACTGGCAGTTGTTACGCTTCTTGCAGGATGTAAAACCTACAGCCCCGTCATCGACCCGAGAAGCGTGGGCAACGAGGACGCCTATTACCGCGACCAGGCCGAGTGTAAGGCGATAGCGCAGCAGAGCTCGCCCGGCTGGAAGGATACGGCCAAGGATACGGTAATCGGGGGCGCAGTCGGCACGGGCACCGGTGCGCTGCTCGGAACCATAGCCGGAAGCACGGTTTCGGGACTCGCGTACGGCGCCGTAATCGGGGGTCTTGCGGGCGGAGCGAAAGGGGTATATGATTCGGAAAAGGGATACGAACAAATATATCGCAACTGCATGAGAGGCAGAGGGTATAACGTTCTGAATTGATACTCTTATCCGAATGAGCAACAAAAATATCGGGAAGCTACTTGATCTCTTCGATCTCGGTAACGATTTCTCGGACGAACAGCTAAAAAGCGCCTATAAGGATCTCGTGCAGGTCTGGCATCCGGACAAGTACGAGAATAACGACAGGCTCAAAGAGCGCGCCGAGACCAAGATAAAAGAGATAAACGAGGCCTACGGCACGCTGAGGGCGCTCCTCGAGGCGAGGAACGACACGGCTGTGAACGGCGGCCGCATGGCCGGGGGAAGGCCGAGCCTGCTCGGAAGCGTGTTTCACCCGACGGATTTTTCACCCGAGAGCGACGCCGCCTTCGCGCACGCTCTCAAGATCGCCCTAGTGGCGAACGCCAGGCTGAACCTGTTCCACGTGTCCCCCGACAAGGACCGGAACGTCCTCCCCGAATTCCCGAAGATAAGGGACACCCTCATTAAATGGAATACGATTTCCGCCGAGAACCCGGAGGAAGACATACAGAAAATGGGGTTTTCCTACAGCAAGGTCATAGGGGTACACAGCGACCCCGTGAGCTCCATTCTTAATTACCTGAAGTCTTATCCCTCGGATATCACCGTGATCGCCACACACGGCAGGAGCGGCGTCGAAAGGCTCTTACGCAAATCCGTCGCCGAGAGGGTATCGAGGGAATCGGGCGGAATGACGCTGTTCCTTAAAAAGGCCAACGAGGGATTCGTTTCTGTGGCCGACGGGAGCATCAATCTCAAAAACATACTCGTGCCGGTAGACGTAGAGCCCGACCCGCACCTCGCGGTCAACGCCGCCATGAAGTTCGCTAGCCTTCTCGGTAACGGCTCGTGTGTCTTCACGCTGCTTTACGTCGGCGACCCTGCGCGTCTTCCGGAGATTAAACATCCCGACAAGGATTCGTGGGAATGGAATCACCTCACTCTTCAGGGTAACGCGGTCGAGACCATACTCAAAGTCGCCTCGGATATCCCCGCCGATCTCATAGTCATGGGCACGCAGGGGCACCTGGGCTTCCTCGACGCGCTGAGGGGGAATACGACGGAGCAGGTTCTGAGGACGAGCACCTGCCCGATACTCGCCGTCCCCGAAAGGAGAAGGTGGGCGAGATAGCAGCTCGCGGCCGCCTTGCCTTTTCGGGCATTCCAAATATTCTCGCACTTTTATTCGGCTGAGCCACAGCCGTCTCTCGGATAGTCCGGCTGCGTTACCGGGAGACGGGAGCCGGCCCCCCGGCTGTTACGCCGCGGCCTAACCGAGGAACAGGAAGCAGCAGAGCATGATAATGGTCGGCAGGAGCGCAGCCAGGAAGAGCCCCAGGGGCGATACGGCGACGCCGAAGTGCTTCCTCAGTATCGCCTGACCGGCGGGGTTGGGCGCGTTGGCGATAACCGTAAGGCCGCCCCCCGTAACCGCGCCGGCGACGACGGCGTACTTGAGCCCGTCGGTGAAATCCGGCACCAGTGTGCTGAGATATGTAATGGCCGCGTTATCGTTAAAGGCCGTGAGCACGGTCGCCGTCAGGATGAGCGGCACCTCGCCGAGGCTCCCGAGCACGGGGGCTATCCACCACCCCTGAAGGCCGCCGTGGATCACGAGACCCGCCAGGAAGAAGCCCACGAGTATAGGGGACTGGAGGTTGATCCTGTTTTGATAGGGAGCGCTTATCTGCGCGAAGCCGAGGAAGAACAGGAGCCCGAGCATGAAAAGGGGCGTGTTGTGGGAATTGACGATGGTCCATCCCATGAATAAGAGGTGCACTACCGTAACCCAGAGCGGGACCGGGTCTTCGCGGTCGTCCCAGTCGGGGTCCCTGTATTCCGGGCGTTCGTCTTCGGGCAGAAGCCCCGGAAGGAGCCTTCTCATTTTGCCGAGCCTTACCTGCTCGAGGCGCTTCTCGAACGCCTGGTGTATGAGACTCTCGCTTATTCCCTCGGCCTTGAGCTTCGGCAGGACGTCCGCTTCCATTTTTTTCTGTACGACGGCCAGGAGCTGGCTCGTCTTTTCGCTTATGGACTCTACGTAACCCGATTCGGTCTTGACGGAGTCTTTAATTTTTTCGAACTCGGATTCTACGAGGTACTTCGGGACGTATTTGTTTTCGATCTGGTCCATGAGGCTCTGGAGCGCGAATTCTTTCTGGAGCCGCGCGAGCTCTTTCCGGAAATAGAGGAAATAGAGGCCGTTTGCGATGACGATGCCGGTGAACGCCTTCCAGCCGAAGTGCATGAGCATGAAGTCGGTCCCCCAGTTCCAGGGCGCGGACACCATGAGGACCGGCGGGGCGGCGAAGTGGGTCAGCGTGCCGCCGACGGAGATGTTTACGAAGAGCAGCCCGAGGGTTGCGTACTTGAGCCTGCTGCTGGGATTGAGCGAATAAAATTTCTCTGAAAGGACGAGCGCCGAAATGGTTATGGCGGCGGGCTCCGTTATGAACGAGCCGAGGAGGGGGCCGATCGTAAGTATCGTCAGCCAGAGCGAGGCCATGGTGCCCCCGAAGAGCTTTGCGACCTTCCACATAGCGCCTTCGGCGAGCTTCAGTATGGGCCTCGTGGCCGCGAGCGTCATTATGACCACCACAAACGCCGGCTCCGTGAAATTCACGTTGTGCGTGATGTAGCCGACGAATGTGGGCCAGCCGAATTTAGCCGTTATCACGCCGCACAGGACGACCGTCCAGAGCCCGAACACGACCTCGACTTCACCGAGAAAGTGGAGTGCGTTGGCCGGAATGCTCGTCGAGTCCCTCGGAGCTTCGCCTCTTTTGATTTTCTCCTCGTGCTCGTGTTCCAGCCTGTGGGAGACGTTCATGAATTTACTCGCCATGAACGTATGTAAGATGGCGAATAAAAAGATCAGGGTTACTACGAGGTTGAAGGGCTCCTGCTTTATACGATCGATCAATATCGCCGAAACACTGCCCAGACCGGAATCGTTATAGCTTTCGAGAGGGGGCGGAAAGGCGAGGGCGTCCGATGGAGAGGAAGACGCGTAGGCATAGGCGGCGAAGGCAGTTACGGCCAGGAGCGAGAACCCTGCCAGTATGAAGAATCTTTTCTGTCGCATGATGAGTATCCGTTTTAGGTGAATTTTTTTACGCGGCCCGACAGGCTGCGCGCTGGACTGCCCATTTTCCGGCCTGGGATCGAGCCCGGGAGCGAATCCCTTTTATTCGCGGATTGATTTTATACAATCCAGCGTGCAATGCAAAGCCGAGGGGGGTGGCGGTTCTTTTTATTCTCCGGCCCGGGTTTCCTGCCGGTAGATTTGCCGCTGGTATTCGAGGGGCACTTCGCCTATGTTGTTCGTGATGTAAAGCTCGCCTTTATCATCCACCCATTTATAGAAGGCGGCGCCGGAAGCGCCCGTTTGTCTCCCGGCATCGGGCTCCGCGGCCGTACCGGCGCCGGGGGATTCGCCGGGGGGAACTTCCTCTTCGTCCTCGGGCGCGGGGGTGGGCCCGGGCTTGACCGGGTTGGCTTCGAGATTGCTTTTCCTTTCCGGGGTTTTGCCCATGGTCGTTCCCCGGCCCATGGAAGAGAGTCCGAAGTTGTCGAGGTCCTCGTCCGGCCAGTAGTAGTATTCGTAAGGCTCTTCTTCTATTACGACCGGCGCCCCGCCGCCCCCGGGGGCGGCCTGCGTTTCCTCGCTTCCTCCCTCTCCCCCGCTTTCCTGCGCCATGGTCCCGGATGACAGGACGACGGCAAGAAGAAGGGCGGCCAGCGCCGTATGAAGGAGACGGGTCGTTTTAGTCCCGGTAAACATGAGGCTTGATTATACACCCGCACGGTTTCCGAAAGAACGGTTTTCATCGAAACGGCCGTCGATTGTCCCTCACCGGATCGCACGGGTTTTAATGCCCTCTCCCCGTCTATTATGTGATAGATTATTAAGCGGTATTAAAGAATAAGGAGGTTTTTCATGAATAATCGTTTTCTCACAGCGGCTTTCATAGCCGCCGCGCTCTACTTTTCGGGCGTCTCGACTCACATCGCCAGGGCGGAGGACGGGGTCACTTTCGTCCCCAATGAATCCGAAATCGTGTCCGCCGCCACGGGCAAGAGCATTTCGGTAAAGAGCACGTGCCCTTCCGGGAAGAGTCTCATCGGCGGGGGAGGGGAGTGCACGGGTTATCTCAACACGCTGGGGAGCGCGGCCCTCACCATAAACGCCCCCCGCCCGGACGAAGGCGCGTGGCTTGTCGAGTGCACCAACCTTAACCGGAACCCGGGCGAGATAAGAGCCCGGGCCTGGGCAGTATGCGCCGACGCCGGCGTCCTTAGAAAATAACCCGGAAGGTGAAATTTCAAGCGTAATGTCTTGTCCGGACGGCTTTTTTTCTATTCTTCCCGTATTCCGGCCTCGTTGCGCCATCTGTCTTTTCGGCTTTATATCCTTGACAACATAGTCCCTGGTGCTATTATTATACCGACCGGTCGGTATGTTAAATAAAGTCTGCCCGTGCCGGTAAAAAAAGGGGGGTCTGCGAAGTGACGAGAGAGTCTGGCGGCGTGAGGGAAAAACTCATCACGAGGGCGATCGAGCTCCTGAGCTCGCGCAGCTACTCGGCTGTCGGCGTGCAGGAGCTTTGCGACAGCGCCGGAGTGACGAAGGGCAGTTTCTACCACTACTTCCCATCCAAGCGGGACCTGACTCTTGCCGCGATAGACGCCATCTGGGATGTCTACCTTCACGATTTTATCGAGCCTGCCCTTGGCCCGGACCTCACAGCCCGTGAAAAGCTCGACCGCCTTTCATCGGCATTCTATGATTATTACTCACGCGAGAAGGAGTCCGAAGGATTCATGCGCGGCTGCAAGCTCGGGAACCTCGCGGTCGAGCTCAGCACCCAGGACGAGGCGATACGTCTCAGGCTCGAGCGGATTTTCCTCGGCTGGATAGGGCATTTCGAGGCGGCGCTCAGGCGCTCGGTCGCAGCCGGAGATCTGCCTCCGGATACGGACGCCGAGGCTTCCGCCCGTTCCATAATCGCATACCTCGAGGGCCTCGCTCTACTCGGAAAGACGTTCAACGACCCCGGATTCATGATGCGCCTCAGCAGGGAAGCGTACAGACTGATAGTGCCGTGCGAAAGCGGGACGGAAGCCGGGGATTCCGGCTCCTGACGCTCGGCCCTGAGGAGTAAAAATCAGGCAGGGAGGAGAAACCATGCAATACTTCGCAATCGGAGAATTGTCGGACAGGATAAAGTACGAGGAGAATCCTTCCCTCGTCCACGAGGAGGCGCGCTATGTCTGGGGGCTTCATAAATCGGGCTTTCTCCGCTCCGTGCATCACCGTCTCGACGTAAGGGGCGTCGTGCTCCTTCTCGAAGCCGACAGCCTCGATTATGTTGAAAAAATGCTCGCCGGGCTTCCGCTCGCGAGAGAGGGATATCTGTCCATAACTGACATAATGCCGGTCGCGCCATACACGTCCTACGAGAGGATATTCAGGGCTGAAGACGAAGATTAAAACTGGACATAACCGACAGGGGGATAACGGACATGACCGCAAATTCATCTACGAATCGTATAGCCACGGTGTCGCCCGTAAGGGGCTCCGGCGTGGAGGAGCTGCGCGTCCTCGCCCGCGAGGCCGAGGCCGGGGGATTCGAAGCTATTTTCTCGCCGGAGGTGCCGCTCTTCAGCGCGATAGCCAGCGCACAGGTATTCGCCGAGGCGACTTCCAGAATAAAGGTCGGCACATGGATTACGAGCATCTACATGCGCCAGTCCATAATGTGCACGGCCGAAGCGCTCACGGTCCAGGAAGTCTCCGGGGGGAGGATGGTGCTCGGCCTCGGCGTGAGCCACAAGCCGGTCGTCACCGGCCGCTTCGGTATAGAAACCGGGGACCCGCTCGACGACATGCGAAGGTACGTGACGGAAGTCAGGTCCTACGCCGATTTGAAATCCCCCGTGCTCACGGTAAAGAGGGAGCTTCCATACCTGCCTGTGTACACGGCTGTCCTTACCGAGAAGGCGGCCGAGCTCGCGGGGGAGGTAGCCGACGGCATTTTCCCCTACCTCGCGACAAAAGAGCACGTGAAAAAGCTCATAGCCGCCGCGGGGAGAGGGGCCGAAAGGGCAGGGCGCTTCCCTTCTGAAATAGACATTACGCACGGTATCTCCTGCTTTATTTCGGACGATATTGAAGCCGCGCGCAGTGCCGCGAGGCGGACGCTCTCCGTCTATGCGTCGAGGTTCCCGGCTTACAGGCGTGTCGTGAAGAACAGCGGCTTCGGGGAGGTCACCGAAAACATAGACGCCGGGGTCGACCTCGCCCGGGCTGTGTCGGATGAATTCCTGGACGCCGTCGCCCTCGTCGGCCCCGCCGAAAGATGCCGCGAAAAGCTGGAAGAGTGGCGGGATATCGGGGTCAGCCTGCCTGTCATAGTTCCGTACGCGGTCGGAAATCAGTCGGACGTCGAGGTTATGTGCAATATGGTCGATGCATTGGGGTAGTCTTGCTTATGGTTCTCAATCGAAGTGCGGCTGCTCCCATCACTTCGACGGGCTCGGTATCTTGAAGAACATCGTGTAGAGGACGGGGACCACGACGAGCGTAAGCACAGTCGCAATAAGAAGGCCGAACATTATCGTGACGGCCATGGACACGAAGAAGGCGTCCTGGAGAAGGGGTATCATGCCGAGTATGGTCGTCGCGGCGGCCATCATCACGGGGTTAAGCCTGCTGACCCCGGAGTCGACTACGGACAGGTATTTGTCCTTCCCGCTTTTGATCTCGCTGTCTATCTGGTCTATGAGCACGATGGCGTTCTTGATGAGCATGCCCGACAGGCTCAAAAGGCCGAGAAGCGCCATGAACCCGAACGGCTGCTTGAATATGAGGAGCCCGGCCGTAACGCCGATTATCGAAAGCGGGACCGTGAGCCATATAATGAGAGGCTGCCGTACGGAGTTAAAGAGGAAAACCACTACCAGCACCATCATCCCGAAGAATATGGGCAGCTTCGTCGCGAGCCCCGCGTTCGCGCGGGCGGAGTCTTCGGCTTCGCCCCCCCATGCGATGTAGTAGCCGGGCATTCCCCTGAGGGGAAGCATGTCGGCGTCCCTTACCGGTATGACGTCGTGTGTGAAATCCTTGAACGGGTCGTCTTCGGGGCCGAAGTCCTTCCCGGTGACCTTTCCCACGTCCACGTTAAGCGCCTTTTCGATCTCGGGCTTTACGCGCGCCATGAGCTCGCTCGGGAGCTCCGTCCTCGGGTCGGCGTGGATCTTGATCATCGTCATGCGGTCGCGCCGCCCGATGTTGGCGTCTTCGGTTTCGGTGTCGAAGCCGGAAACCACCTGTCCTATTGGAATCATCCTCCCGGCCGCCGGGCTCCAGACCTGGAGGCTCTGTATGGTGTCGAGGTCGAGCCTTTCGTCCTCGGGCGCCCTCGCGATTATCGGGAGGAGCTGGCCCTCGAACGCGGCCTTGTCCCTGTAGACGCCGGTAGTCGTCCCGGAGAAGGATTCCTGGAACACCTTCGCCACGTCGGGCCTCGAAATGCCGAGCTGGCTCGCCTGCGCCTCTTCGAGCCGGGGCCTCACGACCTTGAGCTTCTCCTTCCATTCGTCCCTGACGGCCTTGGCCTGGGGGTCGGATTTCAGTATTTCCTTGGCGGCCCCGGCAAGCTCTCGCAGTACGGTCCTGTCGGGGCCGTAAATCCTGAGCTGTATCTTTCCGCCTTCTCCCGGCCCGAGAAGGAACTTCCTTACGTTCACGACGGCGTTTGGCAGAAGGTTCTCGAGGTCCGTCTGGGCCTTGTTGTATATATTGTCTATGACGCCATATTCCTCGACTGAGGCAAGGATCACGGCGAAGCTCGGCGAGGCCTTGCCAGGGACGTAAGTGAGAAGGAACCTCGGATCGCCGCCCCCTATCTCGCTCGTTACGTCTGTCACTCCTTCGATGCCCCTGAGATACTCTTCGGCCTTTTCGAGCTCTTTGGCGGTGTCCTGTATCCTGTATCCTTCGGGGAAGTAGACTTCGACGAAGAACTGGGGCCTCGTAGCGGTCGGGAAAAACATCGTCTTTACGAATCCGAACCCTATAAGCGACAGTATGAAGATCCCGACGACCGCACCGATCGTTATGTAGCGGAACCTTATCGCGGCGACGAGCAGCTTCTTGTAGGCCTGGAAGAAGCCGCCGGCGTAGGGGTCCCTGGCGGGCTCGTCGCCCTTCGTGTCCTTGCCCTTGAGGAAGTACTTGCACATGAGCGGCGTTATGGTGACGGCCGTCACCCAGCTAAACATGAGCGATATGAGGATGACCTGAAACAGGCTCCTGCAGTACTCGCCGGTGCTGTCCTTGGAAGTCCCTATGGCGGCGAAGGCCAGGACGGCTACGACGGTAGCGCCCAGAAGGGGCATGGCCGTCTGGCCGACTATCTCGCGGGCCGCCTTTACGGCGTCTTCCCCCTGCTCCATTTTTATTTTCATGCCGTCGACGACCACTATGGCGTTATCGACGAGCATCCCGAGGGCTATGATGAGGGCCCCGAGAGATATCCTTTCGAGCGTGATGCTCCACATGCCCATGAAGACGAATGTGCCGCAAATAGTGATGAAGAGGACGGCGCCGATGATAAGGCCGCTCCTGAGTCCCATTGCGAAAAGAAGCACTACCACGACTATGATAATCGCCTCTACGAGGTTTACGACGAAGCCGTTTATGGCCTGGGTCACGGATTCGGACTGGAGCGATATCACTTCGAGCTCCATTCCGAGCGGGACCAGCGGCTCGAGCTCCTTTATCTTCTCGTCTATCTGCTCGCCCATCGTGACGACGTTACCGCCGAGCACCGTGGATATGGCGAGCCCTATGGCGGGCTTGCCGTTGTACCTGAGCATGTTCCTGGGCGGGTCCTTGTAGCCTCTTCTTACATCGGCGACGTCCCTCAGGTAGACGAGGCTGTCGCCCCCGCGGCTGCTTATGAGGAGGTCTCCGAACTGGTCCACGGACGTGAACTCGCCCGTCGGGTTTATCGGGAAATATTCCTTGCCGACGTCTATAGTGCCCGCGTCGGCCGGGAGATTCTTCGCACGGAGGGCGTTGTATATATCGAACTGCGATATTTCGAGGGCGGCCATCTTGGAGCGCGACATCTCGACGTAGACGGCCTCGGGCTGCTCGCCGTAAAGGACTATCTTCTTCACGTCGTCCACGAGGAGGAGCTCGCGCTTTAGAAGGTCGGCGTAATCCTTTAACTCGGCGTATGTGTATCCCTCGCCGGTGATCGCCAGATAAACCCCGTACACGTCGCCGTAATCGTCGTTTACTATAGACGGTCCCGCGCCGGGGGGGAGCTGCGACTGGTAGTCGTTAACCTTGCGCCTGAGCTCGTCCCATACCTGGGGCAGGCTGTTCTTGTCGTACTCGTCCTTTATTACGGCCTTCACGGTCGAGAGGCCGCGTGATGAAGTCGATTCGACGCGTTTAAGCTGCCCCATTTCCTGGACCGCCTTCTCTATGACGTTCGTGACCTCTTCCTCGACCTCGGCCGCGGTGGCCCCGGGGTAGGGGGTAAGGATTATCGCTTCCTTGATCGTGAACTCGGGGTCTTCCAGGCGGGGCAGGCCGCGGAAGGATTGAATCCCGAGATAGATGCATACGATCGTGAGCGTAATCGTAATTACGCTTTTTTTGATAGAATATTCGGCTATGTTCATATCGAGGACCTTCTTGCGAAGGCGTCAGTCCATCAGTGTTACCTGCATTCCTTCCCTTAGCTGCGCGGTTCCGGATACGACGACCATATCGCCCGCCTTCAGTCCGCCGAGTATTTCTATGTCCCCCTCCCCCGTGACAGAGCCGACCTTGACCTTTCTTTTCCGTACGGTCCGGTCGTTCTGATCCACCACCCAGACGTATTGATCCGGCCCGTCGCCGGGAACGACCGCTATGGCCGGGATAATGAAATATCCGCCGTTATTGTTTCCGTTTGTCTTCGCCTCGGCGTGCACCTGTGCGGTCATGCCCGGGAGCACCCTTATCGTATCCGGCTGGTCCATGCTGAGGGTCGCCCTGTAGGTTTGCGTGCGCGGGTCGGCCTGTGCGCTCACCTCTTTTACGGTGAGCGGGAATTCTTCGCCCGGCGCGGACCTGAACGTCGCGTAGAGCCTGACGAGGTCTCCGACCTTGACCGAAGAAAGTATGTTTTCGGGGAGGTCTATTACTATTTCGACCGTCGTAAGGTCCTGGAGGCTGAGGATGTTCTCGAACGGCCTCACCTCCTGGTAGTTTTGCACGTACTTGGCGCCGATGTAGCCGCTGTAGGGGGCTTTGAGGGTAGTGTAGTCGAGGTTGGCCCCGGCGTAGTCGAGCCTGGCTTTGGCGGTGTCCCTCTTCGCTCGCCTGACGTCGAGGTCGGCTACCGCCACGGCGTCCCTTTCGTAAAGGTCCCTGTACCTGTTGTAGTCGGCTACCGCTTCGACGTACTGGGCGTACGCCTCGTCGTAGGCTATCTGGTAATCCCTGGGGTCGAGCCTGGCGAGGAGCTGGCCTTTTTTCACCTGGTCGCCCTCGTTTACGGGAAGCTCGACGAGCGGCCCCTGGACCCTGAAGGAAAGGTTTACCCTTTGGGAGCCCTGCACCTTGCCCGGAAAGCTCCTGCCCGTACCCTGATCGCCGCCGAGTGTTATCGTCTTTACGGGTCTTACGACGGGGACTTCCGGCGTGGATTCCTCTTCGCCCCCGCAGGCCGAAAGCGCCGCGAGGGCGGCAATGAACAGGACTGTGCACATTCCGGTAAGATTTTTAGCGGCTCTCATATTTTATCCTCGTAACGTCCTTCATGGTTATCCCCGCGCCCGGCTCATTCCCCCCTGACGTCTACCCCGGCCGTCTCGTAATACTGCTCCAGGTTCCTGAAAAACTCCTCCCTGTCCTCGACCGTGGTGAAGAAATCGAACTTCCCCGAAGCCCTCTGGACGTTCATCAGGTCTATGAGGAAGTTGTAAACGGCGTTGGCCGCGTTAAGCTCGGCAGAGAGGGCGGCGTTCTGCGCGTCGAGGAGGTCGATTATGGACGCGACGCCCCGGGAGTAGGAGTCGGTGACTATGTCGAGGTTCTTCTTCGCCGCGTCGACAGCGTCGAGCGCGAACCCTATGCTCGGATACGAAGCCCCCGCATTGTTGAGGGACGTTCTTATACTCTCTTCGACCCTTTCGGACGTGGACTCTTTTTCGTAGGTGAGCTTCGACAGCTCGCTCCTCGCCTTCCTGTAGTCGGCTATCTTCGCCCCCCCGGTGAACAGGGGAAACGAGGCCTGGAGCTGGATTACCCAGTCGGTATCGTCCGTTCTGGGCAGGTCGAGCGGGAACCCCGGGGGGAGGTCGATGCTGCTTCCGGCCCCGCCCTCGTAGACGAACTGCCGGAGCTCGCCGAAGGCGACTATCGTGGGCGACCAGAATGCCCGCCTCGTGGAGGTCAGAATCCTGTTCTGCGCTTCCATCTGCGAGTTTATCGCCTGTATGGCCGGGGACCGGACGAGCCCCCTGGAGACGACGAAGTCCATGAATATGCGGAAGGTTTCAGGCGTGTTCAGGTATTTCCGGAGCCGGGGGTCGCTCACGAGGAGGGACGGGTCGTCGAGCCCCGTCTCGACTGTCGTGAACGCCTCGCCCTGCGGCCTGTGGAGGAGCCTGTTGACCAGTATTTCGGTGTTCTTTCTCTGCGCCTCGGCGTTTACGACCTCTATCCTGTCGGACGAAATCCGGCTCTCCCACCTGTATACCTCGGCCGGGCTCGCGACGCCGATGTCGCGCCTTATCCTGGCGATGCCGAGGTTCGATTTGGAGAGCTTCAGGTTTTCCTTCTGTATGTTCTCGATCGTTTTAGCCCTGAGGACGTTCAGGTATCCGATGGACGTCGCGGCGATTATGTCGAGCTCGATTTCGTCCCTCGTGAACTCCCTCGATTCCTGGATCCTCTTTTGCACCGTGAGATTGGACCACGCTTTTTCGGAGTATATGAGCTGACGCAGGTTGCCGCCGACGCTTATGTCCCTCTGCGGCTGCGTTCCGAGGCTGGCCTCGGCCCTGTCCTTGTCTATGTAGGTGTTGTCGACGAATATGTCGGACTGTGGCAGAAGCTGCGCCAGCGCGAGCCTGACGTCCTGGGCCCCGGCCGCCACGAACTCGCCGGCTGCCAGGAGGTCGAGATTGACCTCGACCGACTCGCTCGCGGCCTGCTCGAGGGTGAGCTTCCTGCCGGTTTCGGCCACCCGGTCGTCTACGAGCACGGCCTCGGTCAGGAGGTCCCACGTGGGGTTGAAGCCTATCGCGCGGGCGGTAGCCATGTTGATAGACAGCGAGGAGCCGGCGTCGAACGCCACGGGGAAATCGCCCGGGTCCTGCCCCAGGAGGATGCTCTGTACCACGAGGGCCACGCGCCTTGCCTCGCGCGTCGGGTTGAACGCCGGGGCGAGCCCCATGAGGGCCCCTTCGTTGACGCCGTTCTTGCCGGCCACGGAAAAGCTCGGCAGCTTTCTTTGCGCGATATCCTCGTAAAGCCGCTTCATTTCGGCCTGACCGTAGTTGAGGAGAGGCGTTACGAATACGGCCTCGGCGCCGGCGGGGATAGCGGCCGCAGTCGCAGCGGCGGAGCCCGAGGCGGGGACGAGCTCTATCTCGATGCCGTTTGCCGCGGCGCTCCTCCTGAGGGCTGTCTCGATACCGGGCGCGAGCTGCATTACTATGGGCATGTATATCACGGCGAGCTTTTCGAATCCCACGGCTTCCTTGAACGCGGTGAGGTCCCTGTCGAAGCTCGCCGTGCGGGATATGTAGTAGAAGTTCCTTATGCCGCTCCCGCCGTCTTCGCCGGGCGTGAGGCCGAGGAGGTTCGTGTCGATTACCCACGGGGCTATGACGGGTTTGGGAAAGCTGCTCCATCCGGAGAGCTCGGTCGAGCTGATTATGCCGAGAGCGATCACTATATCGACGGAGGGGTCCGAGAGCTGCCTTTCGAGCGCTGCCCTTACGCCCCCGGCTGTCCAGTCCGCGGTTATTATCTTGTCCGGGGGGAAGGTTACGGTGAATTCGCCGGCCGTAAGGTCTTTAATTTCCTTCTCGTACGTGGAAAGCGTTCTCCGGTTTATTTCGGAGGGGCCGTCGAACACGACGCCTATGCCGGCCCCAAGTGCTTTCGGGGCCATGGTTGCCGCCGTGCATATCGATAGCATGAGGGTGAATCCAAGCAGTCTTATACACCTTAGCGTCATGAGTTGTCCGTTTTATACAATCCGGTTCCTCATTATACATGACCGCAGGTTTTAAAAAAAGTAGCCCCGGTATGTATCGGAATTGTCCGTAAACACTGAGTATTGTACGTTCTCTTCGGGGTTTTAATGGTGTATAATTCAAGTAGTTGAATCCCATATACAGGAGGAGATAGAGATGACTGCAATTATAATCCGTACGCTGTTCCTGTTTTTTGCCTTATCCGTGGCCGCGTCAATGCAGGGGACCGACTCCCGCGCCCAGAACGTCCCGGGCGGGACCTATAAGGACACATGCCGGCAGATATCCGTCGTAGGCGGGAATCTCGTCGCCCAGTGTCAGAGGGCGGACGGAAGCTGGCACAATTCCACGCTCAATTATCACGACTGCTCGGGTGATATCCGGAACGACAACGGGACCCTCAAGTGCAAGCACTCGTCGATAAGTCCCGGCAAGGTGCCTTCCGGCACCTACAAGAACTCGTGCCGCGACATACGCACCGACGGCAACAAGCTGAAGGCCCAGTGCAAGAAGACGAACGGGGTCTGGAACAATACGAGCATCAATTACAGGAACTGCTCGGGGGACATATGGAACGACAACGGCGACCTTTCCTGCAAGGGATCGGGCTCGGGCGGAAGCGTCCCGCGCGGGAGCTACAAGAACAGCTGCACCGACTATTACACCGAGGGAAACCGCCTGTACGCGAGCTGCAAGAAAAAGGGCGGGGGCTGGCGGAACACCTCGATCAACTACAGGAACTGCAACAAGGACATATGGAACGATAACGGTGAGCTCGCGTGCGGAGGCGGCGGGGGCGGAAGCGGGTCTCTCCCGAAGGGAAGCTACAAGGAGACCTGCAGGAACATGTACGTCGAGGGCAACGTCCTCGAAGCGGACTGCCTCAACCGGAACGGAAAATACTCGCACACCAGCATAAAGTACAAGAACTGCAAAAAGGGCGTCTACAACGACAGGGGCCAGCTCAGGTGTAATTAGCCGAAAACGTCGGGGGAGGGGGCGGCATGCTCCCTCCTTTCTTCTTTTCCGCCCCTTGTTACGAGGTCTTTGAGCGTAAGGTCGCCGAGCGCCTCGTTCACTGCGTTTTCCACCCTGTCGGTGATTTCGTCGACGGCGGGCACTGAAAGGTATTTCCTCTCCACGAAGTCCGTCCGGTCGTTCGTCCTGACGGCGGCCATGATTTCCCTCAGCCTTATTTTCTCGATACTCCGCGGCGGTACGAGGCGGGGGGGATTGTCTCTCGTCTCGACGAGGAGATTTTTCCGCATGAGCTCGTTTACGGTGTCCGCCACGGGCTCCCTCGGAAGGCCCGTTTCGGCGATGAGGGAGGCGAGCGTCCATCCATCGAGCTCGTTGTAGAAGTTATACGCCACGCGGTACATGACGATTATCGAGAGCTTTTCCATGAGCTTGGGGCCCAGGTTAAAGACCTCTCTCCTGAGCGTAAGGAATTTCAAATTCTGGTGGCAGAACGCGACCTGCGCCCCGACCAGCACTATGAGCCAGTTGATGTAGAGCCATATCATGAATATGATGAGGACGGCGAGTCCGGAATATATCGCCGCGTATTTGGTCGAGGAGGCGACGGCCACCGTGAAAATCCAGCCCGTGATGTGCCAGGCTATGCCGGCGACTGCTCCCCCGACGAGTGCGGAGAAGGACTTCACTTTCGTATTGGGGATTACGTAGTAGATGAAACCGAAGACGAGTATGACGAATATAAACGGGATGACCTTCCCCGAGGCGACTATGAGCGTCCCTAAGGGCTCTATCTCGGCGAGCTTCGCGACGATGGTGTTGCTCGAAAGCGTCGCCGTGACGACGAACATGGCGAAGAGGAGCACGGGGCCTATCAGGAGCGCGGCAGCGTAGTCGCTGAACCTTCGGGCGAAGCTCCTGCCCCTGGTGACCTTCCATATGACGTTCATCGAATCCTCGATTTTCTGTATGACGGATATGGAGGTATAGATCAGCATGACGAGCCCTGCCGCGCCGAGGACGCCGAAGTTTATCTTTCCGATGAACTCCATTATGCGCCCGGTGATCTCGGGCCCCTTTTCGCCGAGGGGGGACAGGAATTTCAGGAGGAGCGGCTCGAGCTGATTATCGACGACGCCGAAGCCTTTGAGAATGGATATGCTGAACGCGAGGAGAGGGATTATAGACAGGAGCGTCGTATAGACGAGGCTCATCGCCCGGAGCGCGAGCTCGTTCTGCCTGTATTCGCGGAACGTTATATATACGAGCCTTACGGTGTTTACGAGTATGGACCTCGGCCGTGTAAGGGCGCTCGTATCTATCCGCCATAGCTGGCGCGAGAAGAAATAGTTAATTTTTCTTATCAGCTCGGACACGGCTCTCCCATTTCCTATTCTATCATTTTACACCTTTAATCAGAATTTATTGTTAAGGGCGGATGAGAGACCGGGGGCCCGGAGAGGGCGGGGGAGGGCGTCGTCCGACCTAGTCGAGCTCGAAGCAGATCTTCCTGAAATTACAGTACGAGCACGCCTTTTCGTTTTCCGTCCTTGGGAAGTCTTTCATGACGGCTGCGTTCTCCACGGGGTCCGAAAGGGAGTCCTTCATCTCCCGGATGCTGTTCTTTATGTATTCCACTGTGGCCGCGAGGTCTTCTTTCGAGAATTTGTGCACGGCGGACTCGCCGGACTGGAGCTTGTATTCGGTAAGGGATATCGACTCGTGCGGGGCGTCGAGCTCCTCGGCGGCATAGAGCGTGTAGAGCCTGAACTGAAAGTCGTCGGCCTCGCCCGAGCCGGTCTTCCAGTCTACTATCTCGATGCCTCCGTCCTTTTCGTACGCGAGGTCGAGCTTAACGAAATACTTATCTCCCGAAAACGAAAAGTAGGCTCCGTTCATGCTCTCGATGGAGATTATTTTGTCGTGCGGGGTGTTCTTAATTTCCTCGAGCACCGGCGATTCGTAAAACGCCTTAAGGCATTCGACCGCCTCGTCGTAGTTCTTCTTCCACACTTCGTCGGGGGTGCCGGTTTCGTACTCGTGCTCGAAGAGTGCGGTCTTGTTCTTCATGCTGCCGTCGTGGTCCCAGTAGAGCCTGTCGCGGGAATACCTGAAGCCTTCCCTCATCATGTATCTGGCCCTCTCGACGGATTTCTCGAAGGGCACGAGCCTGCCCGTCGTGACGAGCTCCCTCAGCACGCGCTCTATCTCGTGGTGGACGACCGAGCCCTTCCAGAGCCACCTGTTCTGGAGCTGCTTCAGGACGTAAAGCGTCCGCGTGACGTAGTCGGCGTTGTTCCTGTCCCACCCGGCCCAGTATCCGTAGTAGGCGTAGTAGTACTTCCGCCTGCATTCCTTAAACGCCGCGTCGCGCGATACCGACCAGCTGAATTCGTTTTTGAAATCTCCCATTTTCTCTCAAGCGAGCCTTAGCTCCAGCGTAACTGTCCTCGGCGGGCCTGGCCGGAGGCCGGGGAAGGTGCTCCGTCCGGAAGGCTCGAAGCCGAATTTTTCGTATAGCTCACGGGCCGCGCCGTTCTCCCTGTCTACGTCGAGGAGCACCGTCCTGCATCCCCCGGCCCTGGCCGACTCTATAGCGTGGTTCAGGAGAAACGACCCGACGCCCCTTCCGCGCATGTTTTCGTCTACGACTATAAGGCTAATGTAATATTCGTCGGGCGCGACGTCGGGGGTGTATTCCCCGTGCAGCGTCTTCGAGACGACCGTGAGGTAGCTCGCGAGCTCGCCCAGCCTGAGGGACAGGAGGAGCCTTAACAGCGTCCCTAGCTCGTCGTGCCCCCGCCCGGTGTACCCTATGACGAGGCCCGCGATCCCCCCATCGTCGAGCGCGAGGCTTATATGCTCGCGGCCGAGGAAGTTATTCCCCGCGCGTATGAGATTCTTTATTACCCCGAGCGATCCGCGGGGTGAGCCCGGGGCCGCGTTCGCGCCATCGGCCGAGAGTATCAGCCCGGCCACCCTGTCTATATCGTGCGCGCTCTCGTCGAAGCTCGCGATGTCCATTACAAAAACCCTTGTCCGCCGGCTGCGTTTTATGCCTTTCGGAGACTAGGTTATAATATTTCACTTTGACAAGCAAAAGGCGGCTCGGGTGGCAGACATAACTGTTACGGAGACAAAATCCGGCGCCGGGGGCTTCGAATACGAAGTCGTGGTCGAAGAGGGCGGCTTGCAAACGTCTCATAAGGTAAGGCTCGGAAGGGAGTATTACGACAGGCTGACTGAGGGGCGGACGCCCCCGGACGAGCTGGTAAAAAAGTCCTTCGAGTTCCTGCTGGAGAACGAGCCCAAGGAATCGATACTCGGGAGCTTCGACCTTTCCGTGATCGAGCGGTACTTCCCCGGGTATCCCGGCGTGATAAAAAAACGCTTTTGACCGCCAGGTATATCGTTAATAATAATTCCAGGAGAGCATGAGGTTATAGCACATGAGCAAAATTTTTACGCTTCTTATTCTCGCGCTGATAGTCGGCGGCTTCGTATACATCTACCCCAATATAGAATGGCACTCGCCCGAGGTGAATCTAAAGCTCGACACGGACTACCTCGGCACGAAGCCCTTCGACGTAGAGGTGAGCGACAAGGGGAAGGGGCTTAAGAGCGTGACCGTCAAGCTCTCCGACGAAAGCGGCGAGACGACGCTTTTCGAGAAGACCTATCCTGACGGCGTAATGGCCGACAGAATAACCGTCACGGCCGACCCGGCGAGGCTCGGCATAAAGGAAGGCCCTGCCGAGCTCAAGGTAACGGCCAGGGACGGCTCGAAGCTGAAATTCTTCTCGGGGAACAAGACGGAGGTCAAAAAGAAGGTTAGCGTCGATCTCGAGCCCCCTGCGGCAAATCTGATCACGACGGATCACAACATCAACCACGGCGGGTCGCATCTCGTAATCTATAAGACCTCGCCCGACGCTGTAAAGAGCGGCGTTCAGGTGGGGGAGTATTTCTTCCCCGGCTACAAGAGCGATTTCCTCGAGGATAACGTGTATTTCGCATTCTTCGCCTATCCCTATAACGTCCCGGCGGGCGAGACTATAACGCTCGTGGCCGAGGACGCCGCCGGGAACCAGAAGACCGCCTCGGTACCGTACAGGCTTAAAAGCATCCCCTACAGGAAGAGCAACATTAACATAAGCGATAACTTCATAAGGGACGTCATAACCCCGCTCGCGGGCGACTCCGCGAATGCGGACGCCAAGACTGCCTTCCTCAGCGTAAACAGCAAGCTCAGGAAGGAGAACGACGAGACGATACGCAACGCAACCTCGAAGTCCGATAGCGCGATACTCTGGAACGGCCCGTTCCACCAGCTTTCGAATTCGAAGGTCGAAGCCAACTTCGCTGACGAGAGGACCTACATCTATAACGGTGAGCCGATAGACAAGCAGTATCACCTCGGATACGACCTCGCCGTAACTAAGCGCTATCCGATAGAGGCCGCGAATAACGGCGTCGTGGTCTACTCCGGGCCGCTCGGTATCTACGGCAATGCCGTCATCATAGACCACGGGATGGGGGTTTCGACGCTTTACGGCCACATGAGCTCAATAGACGTGAACGTCGGCGACGAGGTCAAAAAGAAGCAGATTATCGGCAAGACGGGGCAGACGGGGCTCGCCGCCGGAGACCATCTTCATTACGGCGTCTACGTTAACGGCGTAGCCGTAAGGCCCATAGAGTGGTGGGACCCGAAGTGGCTAAACGACAACATCCTTCTTAAAATCCGGCAGGCGAAGGACGAGTTCGGCGAAGGCGGAAGCGGCGCCGCGCAGAACTGACGCGGTGGTCCCGGCTTGATAATCTACGGTAAGAACCCTGTAAAGGAGCTGCTCGCGGACCCGCGGTCGAGGATCGACGAGGTTATCGCCGCGAAGGATTCCCGGAAGGAGGGGGATCACGAAATACTCGCGCTCGCAAAGAAGAGGGGCGTGAGGGTTCAGCTCCTGCCCCGGGAAGCCGTCACGCGGCTTACGAGGACGGCGTCGCACCAGGGCGTGGCGGCGCGCGTGCCCGAGTGGGAATACTCGTCCGTCGGCGACATAATCGGGCGTGCCCAAGGGAAGCTCGAAAAGCTGCTCGTAGTCATACTCGACCATCTTGAAGACCCGCAGAACCTGGGGGCTATCATACGGACTGTGGACGTCCTCGGCGCGCACGGCGTCGTGATACCGAAGGACCGTGCGGCGTCGATAACGCCAGCCGTCATCAAGGCCTCGGCGGGGGCCGTGAACCACGTGCCGGTAGCGCGCGTCACGAACATCTCGAACGTCATAGAGGAGCTCAAGCGTGAGGGTGTGTGGATAGCAGGGGCCGACGCGAAAGCGCCGAAGGCGGTTTACGAGGAGGATTTGTCGAAGGTGGACCTCGGGCTCGTCATAGGGAACGAGGGGAAGGGACTTTCGGCCAAGGTGAGGGAGAAGTGCGACTTCCTCGTGTCGATACCGCAGTCGGGCACCGTTACGTCCCTAAACGCTTCTGTATCGGCGGGGGTGCTTATATACGAGATTATGAGGCAGAGGGGGCGTGCGTAACTTCATGCTTCACTCACCATCTTCCTGAATTCTTCCTCGGTCAAAATCTCTATCCCTAAAGATTCGGCCTTTTCGAGCTTGGAGCCCGGGTCTTTTCCGGCGACGACGTAGCTCGTTTTCTTGGTTACGGATGAAGTCGCGCGTCCGCCGTGGGACGCCACGAGCTTTTCGGCCTCGTCCCTCGTCATGGTATCGAGCCCGCCGGTGAATACGAAGACCATACCCTTAAGCTTGTCGCTGACCGGCGCTTTCGTTTCGTATTTTATCTCGACACCGGCTGCGAGCATTTTTCGAATGAGCTCTCTATGCTGCTCGTACTGGAAGAAATGGACAACGCTCTCGGCGATCTCAATGCCTATAGTATGAATCTCCGTAAGCTCCTCGGGAGTAGCGTTCATGAGCGCGTCCACGCTGGAGAAGTTCTCGGCCAGTATCTGCGCGACGCGCTCGCCGACGTGGGGTATGCTGAGGGCGTTTATGAACCTGTCGAACGGGACGTTCCTGCTCTTCTCAATCTGTGCTATGAGGTTCGCGGCGGACTTTTCGGCGAACCTTTCGAGGGGGGTCAGCTCGTCCTTCTTCAGATAGAACACGTCCGCCGGGTCCTTTATGAGCCCCACGTCCAGAAGCTGCTCAACTATCTTCTCGCCGAGGCCTTCTATGTCGAACGCGCGGCGGCCGGCCATGTGCCGTATCCTTCCCTTGAGCTGGGCAGGGCAGGAGAGGTTGGGGCAGTAAAAATAGGCCCCCTCCCTTTCGACCGACGTTCCGCAGACGGGGCACCCTGAGGGCATGACGAATTCCCTCTCCTTTCCCGTCCGCTTCTCGATGATCGGCATGACGATGTCGGGGATGACGTCGCCGGCCCTCTCGACGAGGACCGTATCGCCTATCCTGATGTCCTTGGCCTTTATGATGTCGTCCGTGTGGAGGGACGCGCGCTTGACCGTTATGCCGCCTATGCCGACGGGCTCGAGCTCGGCCACGGGCGTGAGGAGGCCGACGCGCCCGACCTGGACGGTGATGTCGTTCACGACCGTCGTCCCCTGCCTCGGCTTGAACTTGTAGGCGATGTTCCACCTCGGGTGCTTGGCAGTCGCGCCCAGTTCTTTTTGATAGTCCCTCCTGTTCACCTTGACGACGATGCCGTCGGCCTCGTAGGGGAGGGAGTCCCTTATCTCTTCGAGCCCGCGCTGGTAATCGAGGGCCTCGTCGATGTCGGCGCAGCGCCGCATGTGCTCGTCTACCTTGAACCCCCACTCGCCGAGGCTCTCGACGAGCTCCCATTCCGTCGCGATTTCGACGCCCCTGACCTCGCCCACGCCCCAGCAGTAAAATGTCAGCGGCCTCGACGCCGTTATGGACGAGTCGAGCTGCCTTATCGCTCCCGACGCGGCGTTGCGCGGGTTGGCGAAGAGGGGCTCTCCCGCCTCGGCGAGCTCCCTGTTGAGCTTCCGGAACGCCTCGATGGGGTAGAGCACTTCGCCCCTTATTTCTATGAGCGCGGGGATCTTCCCGCCGCCGAGCCTGAGCGGGATAGTGTTTATGGTCTTGAGGTTCGCCGTGACGTCCTCGCCCGTAAGCCCGTTCCCGCGCGTCGCGCCGCGCAAGAGGATTCCGTCCTGATAGGTGAGCGAGGCCGAGACGCCGTCGAATTTCGGCTCGGCGACGTATTCGACGTCCTCGGTTCCGAGGAGCCTCTTCACGCGTTTGTCGAAGTCCCGCGCCCCCTCGGCCGTCGATACGTTGTCGATGCTCATCATGGGGACGATGTGGCTTACGGAAGCGAACCCCTCCGCTACCAATCCTCCCACCCTCTGCGTCGGGGAATCGGGCCTGACTAGCCCGGGGTAGCGCGATTCGAGCTCCTTGAGCTCGTTCAGCATCGCGTCGAACTCGGAGTCGGAAATCTCCGGGCTGTTCCGGACGTAGTAAAGATCGTTGTGCCTGTCGATTTCCCTCGAAAGCCTCTCTATCTGCTCGGCCGCTTCTTTTTCCGTGAGTTTCATGTTCATCGAGGCCCTGGCTTACCGGTTTTTATTCACGATTGCCAACGCACGCCGGAGCGGCGGCAGTCCCGCTTTCGTTTCTTTGTTAGACGTAAAAGGGGCGGGGCGAGATTTAGCATTTTTCATCTTATCCTCTCCCTGACTTCAGCCATTCGTAGAGCTCTCCGAAGGGAAGAGCGTTGAGGACGTCTTTTTTTTCCACCCATCCCCGCCGCGCCGTTCCGACGCCGTAGCGCATGAAGAGGAGCTGGGCCGTCGAGTGCGCGTCCGTCGATATGATTATCTTCACCCCGGCGTCCACGGCCTTTCTTACGTGAAGGTCGTTCAGGTCGAGCCGGGGATGCGAGCCGTTCACCTCGAGCGCCTTCCCGTATTCGGCGGCCGCCCCGATGACGAGGTCTATGTCCACGTCGTAGGGCTCCCTTTCGTTTATGAGCCTCCCGGTCGGGTGGCCTATAGCGTGGACGTACGGGTTCCTTATCGCGCTTATGATGCGGCTCGTCATCGTCTCGCGGTCCATCTTGAAGCCGCTGTGAACGGAGGCCACGACGACGTCGAGGTCTTTCAGTATCTCGTCGGGGTAATCGAGCGTCCCGTCCATTTTGATATCGACTTCCGTGCCCATGAGCACCTTTATCTTTTTCCTTTTCCCCGCTTCCTCCGCAAGCTCCTTTTTCTTTTCGAGGAGTCTTTCGATCGGCAGCCCCTTCGCTATCGTCTGCGAGGGGGAATGGTCGGTTATGGCGATATACTCGTACCCCAGCCCCTCGGCGGCGTCGGCCATTTGGGCAATGGTCGCCTTGCCGTCGCTCCAGGTCGTGTGGGTGTGGAGATCGCCCCTTATGTCGGCAAGGTCGATGAGGTCGGGGAGCCTCCCCTCCATCGCGGCCTCTATCTCACCCCTGTCTTCCCTGAGCTCGGGGGGGATGAACGGGAGCCCGAGGGTCTCGTAGATTTCCCTTTCGGTTTCTCCGGCGATCATCTCTTCGCCCCTGAATACGCCGTACTCGTTTATCTTGAGCCCTTTCTTCTGGGCGAGCCCCCGGAGCCGGACGTTGTGGGCCTTGGAGCCGGTGAAATAAAGAAGCGCCGCTCCGTACGATTCGGGGCCGACCACCCGGAGGTCGGCCTGGATGCCCTCCTGTAGTATCACGCTGCCTTTCGTGCTGCCCGAGGCGAGGACGTCCTTTTCGGGCCGGAGGGACGTGAACGCCTCGACCACCTCGGGCGGGTTGTCCGAGATCGTGAGCACGTCTATGTCCTTCACGGTCTCCCTCATCCTCCTGAGCGAGCCTGCGAGTATTGCGCCCTCCGTCCGGGGGATCCTCGAAACCGCCTCGACGAGGCTCTCGCCTATCGGGAGCACGACGCCGAGCCGCGACCTCTCTTTACTTTCGCGGAGGAGGGCGATCCCCCTCCTTATGTCCTCGATCTTCTTCAGGCCCATACCCTTGAATTTAAGTATCTCCGGTCCGTCGAGCGCCTTTTCGAGGTCGGCGGCGTTCCTTATGCCGAGCCCTTTAAAGAGAAGAGAGAGTGTCTTCGGCCCGAGGCCGGGAATCCGGAGAAGCTCTACCGTATCGAGCGGTATGTTCTCCTGGAGCCTTTCGTACTCTTTCATGCGCCCCGTCTCGACGTATTCCCTGATCTTGTCTGCGAGATCCTTCCCGACGCCGGGTATCTCCGTGAGCTCGCCTCGGGCCGATGCGTCCTCGATGGCTTCCCGCAGCTCCAGTATGTTAACGGCGGCTTTTTTGTAAGCGCGTATCTTGAAAGGGTTCTCGTCGGTGATGCTCAGCATGTCGGCCATATTTTCGAATATTTCCGCTATCTCTCTGTTCTTGCTCATTTTTTCCTGTTCGAAGTATTTTCCCGTGTAGTTCTTTTCCAGTGATTCCGCTTCGGAATATGATAATAACATGGATGAAAAATGATTTCCCGCCGGCTGGGGGGTTCCCGGTTGCGAGGGGGTCGGAGGCGGAGCCCGCGCGGGATGGTACAATTACCCCGTAACCACTGTCCGGCCCGGCTCGGAAATCCCCGCCGCTTCGCCGGACGCCGAAGAGCCATGACGATCACCGACATTCTCGGAAAAAAGCTCATCGTGATAACGGGGAAGGGCGGCGTGGGGAAGACGACGGTCTCCCTCGCGCTCGCATTCCTCAACGCCCGTCTCGGCAGGAGGCCCGTGTACGTCACGCTGAAGGAGGTAAGGCCCGGATACCCGTTTTTCGGTTTCACGGGCGGCGTCGGGAGCGGCGAGACCGAGCTCGCCCCGGGAATCCGCGCTCATTACATCGACCCCTCGGCCGCGCTCGACGAATACGTTAAGGAGCGCTTCGTGAGGCTCTATCCGCTCTACGCCGCCATACTGAAGTCGAAGGCCATAAGCGGCTTCTTCGATGCGGCCCCGGGCCTGAAGGAGCTGATAACCATCGGCAAGGTCTGGCACCTCGGCAACAGGCCCGGGGGATACGACCAGGTTATATTCGACGCCCCCTCGACGGGACACGCGGTGCCGATACTCGACCTCCCGTCCCGCGTCCTCGACATGGTGAGGGGAGGGGCTTTCAGGAGCCACATCGAATGGGTGGAGGGGTTCCTGAAGGACCCCGGGAAGACGGCTGTGCTTGCTGTCTCGGCCCCTGAGGACATGGCCGTCGGGGAGACCCTGGAGCTCGCGGGCTCCGTCCGCGAGGCGGGGATAAACGTCCTCGGCGCGGTGCTCAACTACGCCGTCGAAAGCCCGTTCACGCTCGCCGAGGAGGAGGCCGTTCTCGAAGCCGCGGAAGGGAGCAGTCGAGAGTTGGAGGCAATCAGGCTCGCCCGCCTCACGATATCGCGGGCCCGCGCCACGGCGAAATACGGGAAGGTGCTTGGCCGGAGTCTTTCGGGGGCAGTTCTTACCGCGCCGCGCATCCTGAAAAAGGAGCTCTCGCTCGAAGACTTGAGCGAGCTCTCGAGGGAAATCGAAAACCAGGCGGCGCGGCCATGACGGACCTCGCGCGGCTCCTGACGGATAAAAGGATCGTCGTCTCGATCGGCCCGGGCGGCGTCGGAAAGACGACGATATCGTCGCTGCTGGCGCTCGAAGCGGCGTCGCGCGGCAGGCGTACCCTCGCGCTTACGATGGACCCGTCGCGGAGGCTCGCCCAGTCGCTCGGCGTGCGCCCGGACGCCGAGTTCGGCCGCGTCACGGAAAGGCGGATGCGGGAGGCCGGATTCGCCCCGGAGGCGGAGCTTACGGTACGGCTCCTCGATTCGCGGGCGACGTTCGACGCCCTCGTCATGAAGACGGCACCGTCAGAAGATGCCACCCGGACAATCCTCTCGAACAACTACTACAAAAGCGTCGCCTCGTCGCTAGCCGGGGTGCACGAATACATGGCCGGGGAGGCGCTGCTGACGTCGTTCGAGGAGGGGACGTATGACCTCGTGATACTCGACACGCCGCCCGCCGAGCACCTTTCCGGGTTCCTTTCGGCCCCTTCGAGGCTCGGCGCTATCCTGGATTCGTCGGGCTTCAAATCGTTCGTCATGATGGACCGCTTGAGCTTCGGGTTCACGAAGCTCTTCACGTCCGTTTCTCTCAGGTTCGTCGAGAAGATAGTAGGCATAGACGTGCTGCACGACATGTGGGAGTTCTTCTCGGGGTTCGAGTGCGTGGGCGAGGGGATGAAGGCGAGGGCGCGGAAGACGGACGAGCTTTTAAAATCGCCCGATGCGGCCTTCGTTATAGTGACGAGCCTTAGGGAGGCTTCGATCCGGAACGCGGCCTCGTGGCGCGGGGAGCTGGCGGAGGGCGGATACGACGTCGGGGGCGTGGTCGTGAACAGGGTGCTATTTCCGGAGAAGAGGCGGCCCGCGGGCAGGCTCCCCGGGGGCTTTTCGGGGCGTAAAGAGCTTGCGCAAAAGCTCGAAGCCAATTACAGGCTATACGAGGGGATCGCGGACGCCGAGAGGGATGCGCTCGGCCGCCTCCGGCGGGAATTCGATTTCGCGGCGGTGCCGGATGCCGGCTCGGACATTGCCGCGCTTTCGGACCTTCACGGCCTGCGCAAGTATCTCTTTTAAAAATTTTACCTGTGAACGGATGCAGGGATTACTGAAGGGACGCCGTCTGCATTTCTGAGGAGAAGCGCTTTACGCCCGCCATTATCCCGTCGGCGATCTGATCTATGTAGCTGCTGTCCTTGAGCCTCTTTTCGTCCCTCGGGTTCGTGATGAACGCGGTTTCTACGAGTATGCTCGGGATATCGGCCCCGATGAGGACGACGAATGGCGCCTTCTTTACGCCCTTGTCCTTTACGGGTTGGTACCTGGCCGAGAGCTTCCCGACGACGGAGCTCTGGACGTGCGTCGCGAAGCGCTCGGATTCTTCTATCTTCGCGCTAAGGAGATACTGCTTGAGGACGCTCGACATCTGGCTCCGGGACATATTCGAGCTCGCGTTTTCACGCGCGGCGACGGCAAGGGACCTCTGGTCGTTGGTAAAGCTCAGTATGAACGTCTCTATACCGTAGGCGTCCTTGCTCCGTGCTGCGTTACAGTGAATCGATATGAAGAGGTCGGCCCCCATCTTCTTGGCTATACCGGTCCTTTCCTCGAGGGGGATGAACCTGTCGTCGCTCCTCGTGAGGTAGACGTTCGTGATGCCGAATTTCCTGCCCTCCCGGTCGAGCTTCTCCTTGAGGGCCTTGGCTATTTTGAGGTTGACGTCCTTCTCCTTGAGGCCGGACGGGCCTATAGCCCCGGGGTCGTGCCCGCCGTGACCGGCGTCGATTACGACCGTCCTTATCTTGAGGCCGAGGGCCTGCGAAAGGGACGACACCTTGTCCCGGGGCAGGGTGGTTTCGTACCTATACTGTTCGGGCTCCTTTTTGGCGATGTTGTAATCCTCGGGCGTCTTGCCGGAGCCCTTGATGTCCATGACTATCCTGAACGGGTCCTGGAGCGCGAAAACCTTGTAGTCGTCGAAGCTTTTTATATAAAGGACGACCCTTACGCTGTCCTTCGTGTTCCTTGCGAATTTGATCTCTTCGAGGAGCCCGGACGTAATGGGCTCGACGTAGAGGTCTTTATCGACGCGCGTGCCGTATATGTCCACGAAGAGGCGGGGCGGCATGCCGTTTGCCGGGTCTTCCTTGAGGAATATGGGCTTGAACGGCATCTCCTTGTCGAGCTGTATGACGACGCGTGTGTAGTCTTCCGTAGACCAGTGCCTTATCTGGCTGACCTTCACCAGCCCGCTCCCGGCCGCTTCGGGCTCGTATTTCGCCGTGCCGGACGCCGGGGAATCGTCCGATTTGACTGGGGTTTTCGGCTTGAACGGCGCGAGGTCCATGGTCTTGTTCTTTGCCGCCGTGACCATGTCGCCGTTGGGGTATTCGTCTATAAGCTTCTGGTATTCGAGATAGGCCTCGGGCTTACTTTCCTTTTCCACTATACGCGCGACCCTTAGCTGGGCGTCGTCGGCGAGGTTGCTGTCGGGGTAGCGCCTTACGAAGAGCCGCGAGTACTCGACCGCGGTGTCGAGGTCGTCCTGTGATTTGAAGCGGTCGCCCATCTCCTCGTACATCTTCCCGGACAGGAAAAGGGAGTTAGGGGCCTTTTCGCTCCCGCCGTAGTTACTGTAAATACTGTAAAAAGCGCGGGCTATCGTGTTCCAGATTTCCTTGTTGTTGACCTTGGATGGGTCGGCCGCGAGGGATTTGTAGAGCTCCAAGGTTTGAGAATACAGTTTTTCGCCCCTGTCCTGGGCATGTACATCCCCGTATGATGAAAACATGGCGATGAGAGCAACGATTGTGAAGTAAAGAGCCGTTCTTTTCATCACATTAGTCTTTATTATATTAGTTTGCTGGCCTTTTGTAAATGGTATTTTATAAACTACTTTAACATTTTACCGGACGATCCCCAGTTTTAAAGGGTGTTTTTTTGAAATAACCCGCGCTTAATGCTAAATTCATAACAATGAAGGTTATTATTCTCGGGTGCGCCACCTCCACGGGCGTTCCGATAGTCGGATGTACCTGCCCCGTTTGCACCTCCGGCAATCCCAGAAATAACAGGACGAGATGCTCCATTTTCGTCAACACCGGGGGGAGGAATATACTCATCGATACCTCGACCGACCTCAGGTTCCAGGCCCTCAGGCACGATATCACGACGCTCGACGCCGTCCTTTATACCCATTCCCACGCGGACCACACGCACGGCATCGACGAGCTCAGGGTCTATAATTTCATGAACGGGAGGGTGATTCCGTGTTTCGGGGACGCCAGAACCATCGGTAATATAAAGAAAAATTTCAGCTATATATTCGACGGCGGCGTTTCGGCCGGGGGGAAGCCCAAGCTGGTGCTGAACACCGTGTCCGGGGATTTCGAGGCGGACGGGGTGAAGGTGACGCCGCTGCCTATATTCCACGCCGACTGGACCATCCTCGGGTACAGGATAGGGGGGCTGGCGTATCTCACCGATTGCAGCGGGATACCGGAGGAGACGATGGAGAAGCTTTCGGGCCTGGAGGCTCTCGTGATAAGCGCACTCAGGTACAGGCCTCATCCGGCGCATTTCAACGTGGAGCAGGCTATCGAGACGGCGGAGAAGCTGAAACCCCGGCTGACGGTGCTTACACACATGGGCCACGAGATAGACTACGACGCCCTTTCGGCCGAGCTCCCCGAGGGCATAACGCCCGCGTACGACGGGATGGAGCTTCGGCTCGAAGAGCCCGCCACTTGATTGCCGGCCAATAGGCTGGAAAAATTCTGTAACCTTTTATAAAGAGGTGCATGCATGCAGGAAGTCATAAAGAAAATAATCCAGAAGAACGATACGAAGATAGTCTTTTGCGTTCTCGACGGCCTGGGAGGGCTTACGAAAGACGGGAAGACGGAGCTCGAAACGGCGTCCACGCCGAACCTCGACGCGCTGGCCGGGGAGGGGGCTACCGGGCTTCACATGCCCGTGGCCGTCGGCATAACCCCGGGAAGCGGGGCCGCGCACCTGGGGCTCTTCGGATACGACCCGCTCAAGTACGAGATAGGGCGAGGGGTGCTCGAAGCGCTCGGGCTCGGGCTCGTAGTCGGCCCTAACGACATCGCCATAAGGGGAAACTTCGCCACGGTGAAATACGAGGGCGATACGCCGATAGTCACCGACCGCCGCGCGGGCAGGATACCGACGCAGGAGAATATACGCATCGTTCGCAGGATAACGGAAAAGATAAAGGAGATAGACGGGGTCAAGGTGAACGTGACGTCCGGCATGGAGCACAGGGTGGCAGTGATACTGACGTTTCCCGAACCGGTGCCCGCGGGTGGGGACGACATAGACGACACGGACCCGCAGCTCGAAGGGAAGAGCCCGGTCAGGCCGCACGGCAACAACCCCGAGGCGGAGAAGGTAGCGGCCGTCGTGGCGAAGTTCATCGACGAGGCGGCGAAGGTCATAAGGGACGAGGAGAGGGCGAATTACATGCTCCTCCGGGGTTTCGCCGTACACCCGAACCTTACGCCGTATTCAGAGGCGTACGGCCTTAACGCCGCATGCATCGCCACGTACCCGATGTACAGGGGCGTCGCGAAGCTGGTGGGGATGGAGGTGCTCGAAGTCGAGGACATGACGATAAAGAGCGAGGTCGAGACGCTTAAGAGGGACTTCGACAAGCACGACTTCTTTTTCCTCCACGTGAAGAAGACCGACAGCTACGGCGAGGACGGGAACTTCGGCGCGAAGGCGGGGGTTATAGAGGAGTTCGATTCGCTCGTGCCGGAGATCGTGGCGCTCAAGCCCGACGTGCTGGTAGTGACGGGCGACCATTCGACGCCGGCAAGGATGAAGTCCCACAGCTGGCATCCCGTGCCGATACTGATAAGCTCGAAGTATACGCAGGGCGGCGGAGAGGGCGGCTTCGGCGAGGGCGCGTGCAGGCGAGGGGAGCTCGGCACGTTCAGGGCGGCCGACCTCATGACGCTCGTCCTGGCGCACGCGGGGCGTCTCCAGAAATATGGGGCGTGATTCGGCTCATCTTGGGTGCCGCGCGGTTTTTTACTTTCATAACGGCGAGTTGCCCGAGAGACTTGCGGGAATATTTTTCGGGACGCTCTGCCGGCTCTTGAAATCCTCTCACGTTATGCTAATTTATCTTTTCCCTCGTGTGATTTAACTACGCCAACGAGTGCCGAAGTGGCGGAACTGGCAGACGCGCCATCTTGAGGGGGTGGTGCCCTCCGGGCGTGCGGGTTCGACTCCCGCCTTCGGCACCATTTTTAATATCCCAATATTTACGGTGTATTGCTTCACTTTTTCCTCTTTCCCTTCTCGGCTGCGCTGATAGGTGTAACCGCCGTGGTGTCCATATAGGTGTCTATAGCAGCCCTTTTTATCCTTTCCGAGAGCCTATCTACAGCCGCTTTTTTGGCCCGTTCATTCGTATGGGCGTAGTGTTTCAACATCCGAATATCCTTGTGACCGCTTAGACTCATTACAGTGGCAATGTCTTCCCTCTCGTCGACTATAAGGGCACTAACAAAGCTATGTCTGAGGCTGTGGAAACGCACCCTCCCAATTCCCGACGCGCGTAAAGCCCTTAACCAGGGCGTCCGCCAAGTAGTCTTTGAGGTGTAGGGCTTGCCATCCGGGCGCGGGAATACGTAATCCGACTTGGACTCCCTCTTTAACCTTTTCAGGTCGTCAAAGAGTAATTTGTTGATAGGAATGCTTCGCGGCTCATTCGTCTTTGTCTTTTCTAGGTGAATATAGCCGGTGTCGAAATCTATGTTTTCCCATTTAAGGCCTGCGATCTCTGACCGTCTCATGCCAGTTGTGAAGGCACAAAGGACAATGGGCTTTAAACGCTCGGAGCACGCTTCATAAAGCCTCTGAAATTCCGAGTCCCTCAAAATACGTATTGGCTTGTAGGGCTCTTTAAAGCGCTTAATTCCCGTGATTGGGTTTCTGTTTATCTTCCGTTTCAACTGCCCCTTGGCGGCAACATTAAACATAAGCCTGAGCACCGCGAGGTCCTTGTTGATCGTGACAAACTCAATCCCATTTGCTTTTCTCTTGGATTTAAACCTTTCCACGTCCCATAGCTTTATCGAATTTGTATTTTTGTCCTTAAAGAATGACACCAAGGTTTTTACTATTGCCTTTTCATTTTCGTATGTACTCGGTGCGTGATTATTCTCGGCCCATTCCAGGTACATTGAAGCCAGCAGCTCGAAGGGTAGGGGCTTCTCTTTCTTGGCCACGTATTCGCCTTTCGCCGCCTCGGCCTGTTTTATGCGAAGGAATGTAAGGGCGTCCTGGCGGCTTATATGCTGAGGTGGTATGCCCTCAATCTTTACAACCTCGCGCCGCCGCTTGCCGTCGGCGTAAAAATCGATATACCAGCGGTTATTTTTTTTGTAGATTGCCACTTGCTCACCTCGGTTGGTTTATGATACAATGATACAAATATACAATTGTATTGTCAACAATTGTATTATGAAAACTTGTTTCACTTGTAAATTTGTGGCATATTAGAGCCATGAGTAAAGCACCAAAAAGCGAACCTAAAACTGAGCTTATGCAAACTGCGCTCCGAATGCCAAAAGACAAACATAAGCGGCTTAAAATGATCTCAGTTCAACAAGATAAATCCCTTCATGAGCTCTATTTGGAGGCGATAGACTATCTTCTTGACAAGTACGGCGGGAAAGGGAAATGAGATACTCCATGCTAGATGCTGTCTCTTTGATTTTTGTAATTCCGATGTTTATATTTTGTTTATGTCGAAACTATGTACGAATTGCCACTATATAGGCCCGGAAAAGGCTGAAATATCGGGCAGCATAGTATATGAATTCATACTCTGGATGCTCGCCGGGGTATTCTTTGTTATTGGCTTCGGGTTCTTCTTTATGTGGTTATTCGCCTTCGTTTTCTTCCTTTTGGCTGTCCGGTATTCAATAAACCGCTATAAAAAGATAAAATCTTGTCCCGAATGCGGCCAGAACAGTATGATTCCCGTACATACGCCCAAAGCGCAAGAGATAATCGCGGCTAGCAACCTCACGATCCCGGAAGCTAAGGCTTCGTCCGGGTACTGGCTGGTTTATCTTATTCTCGGCACCCTGATTCTGGGAATATTCGCTGCCGCCGCGCCTTATTGGCTCAAATAATCACACCGCCTTTGACTTCCCCTCCCCCTTTTTCAGCGGCTTTCTCGTCACGAATATCTATGCGATGCGGCTTACTGCCTACAGGATTTTGCCAATTCGTTCCAGTTCCCATAGCACACCCTGATGCATAGGGGTTGATTTAGTACCCCAACACCCGCATCTGCAATTATGTCAGCCACTTCTTTCGCCCTTTCTTTGGGTGGATTACCGAGTGTGTAAAGGTCTACTTTTACCCAAAGGGATATAGGCGATTGCCACTCTGCGGCAATCACGCCGGGGGTATCCAGAATATACGCCGCAAACGCTTCTTGCCTCTTTTTGAATGCCTCCTTGGCAGCGGTGTCGTCTTTCGTTGGCTTAGGGGTTTGCGGAGGCGCGGAGGGGGCGGGGCTTGACTGTTTTGTACTATAAACGGTTATTTTCTTTGGGGTTTTGACGGTTTTACTTGAACCAGCAAACAGATACCATAGCGCCAATATGGCGATCAAGCTGATTAAAATGCGCGTGCCGCAGCCGGACATAGGGACCCCTCCTTGTTACTGCTTGGGAGTATTCTTTTTGTAGGTATCCACGCATTCGCCCATGAATATCGCTGCGTACTCTGTGTATATATTGCGCGAGGTGAGTTTTTCCACGCAGATGCTGTATAACTCAACATCGGACTTGTCTGTGTATTGTCCCGAGATTTCACTTCCGATTTCCTGGCCAACTTTCTTGGCTTCATCGAAGGAGAGATACCTCCTACTCGTCTTGGATTTTGAAGAACCGGCCTTGGTTGAACCACTTATCTTCCAATTGCAGGTTTCGGACAATTCGGTCAAATACGGTTTTAAGCCCCAAATATCGAATTCGGCGATCTGAGCATTAGAGTTGTACGGAACAAACTCAAAGAGCATTTTATTCGCGGATACCATTTTACGGGCAAGAGCTATTGGCTGCGGGGCGAACAAAGTATCCCCGCTTGTGGATTGGCTCCATCTCTCCGAAAAAGGCTTCCCGTCATCAAGCCTGATTCTAACAGTATGTTGATTGTACAGCCCCAATTCCGGGTTGGGCGATACTCCGATATTGACATAAAGATCGGTTTTGTTCTCTTGGCACCGTATAATCAGCGTAGGTTGGTATGTTTGCAGGTATCCGCTGATGATATTCTCCGCAGGCAATCCCAAAACAACACGCTTACTATCATCCATTGAGGAATGGTCACGGGAAATCTGCCACTTTCCGGTATCCTCTGTCTCGCCAAAGGCGACATAACCAGCCGTGCATATAAACGTAGCCAGAAGCAGCGTAACCAGACAGCCACCGCGTCCGCCTGTAATCATCTTGCCGATTTTTCTTTGCCGTCCGGATTTCGTGAGAGGAATTCCTGTTTTACGAGAAATCTTCCCCTTGAGTTTGGTTAAGCCGACGGCCCGTTTCCAGGAAAAGCCCCCGAAGCCCATATAGCGCCTCCTTAAAACCCCACCGGGTTTATTATATTCCACATGACGCGGCCTATTACCTACTCGGGATTGAATTCTTCCCACGGAATCCGGCGCGTCTCGAAACTCGTGTTATATGGCACAAGATATAACCCTACGGGGGATTTTTCAACCTTGCATATGATGAAGCCCCTGTAAGATATGCGGAAAAAATAGATTTTCCCTTCGTTAATATCGTCTTGCGGTGTGGTGTCTACGAGGACTATCGAGTTTCCCATTTTGATAAAGAAAAATGTAAACGCGCTCTTCGTTAAAATAGACGATTTTATAATGAATTTACCGCAATTATCCATGAAGGAAATCCAGGTGTTAAACTCACAAAAAATCCAGAAGCTATTTCCCAGCCCCTCAATGCACAATCCTTCCCTCGGACCTTACACGTGCGCCGATTCGAGCTCCCGTATTCGCTCGTCTCTTGCCTCGGTTAACTGAGCTCCCGGCCCGCCGAATCTCCTAAATGCCAAAATGGCTCGCATATGAACGGTCCAGAATTGTCGAAGGACGGCCTTAAACTCGTCGACTGAGCCGCCATTCCTAAAACTCTCGTTTATGGCGTCCTCAAGGCGGTTAATCTCGTCATACGCGCCACGATCTCGAAGATAGAGCCAGTCGTATAAGCCGCTCGGATATTTCTCTTCTAAAGCGTCCAGGACTTTGTTGAGAATGTCCTCTTTCTCAGTCCAGAGTTGGTCCATTTACGCCTCCTGAATAGGTTAGATTGTTCGTTAATTCAAAACCGACAACACCCAATAGTTGCATATACATTTTAAGGCCCTTGGCGGAAACTTTTACGCTTGTAATGTGTTGTAGATATTGAATAATATTCATGGCGTTTGACTTTCCGCCACTTCCGCCACCCCCTATAGGGTTAGGCGGTTTGGCGGAAAGTCACAAATTCAACACTTCCGGGTAGTCTTCCGGCTCCTCGATCTCGTCTATCAGGGTTCCTCCGAGGGTATATATTCCTCGGCTCACCTGGGCAATCCTTCCGGCCTCTCTTAGTCGCTTTAGGGCGCGTTCCGTTGTCCTCTCGGTGAATCCCGCCTCTTTGGCGAGCTCTAAAATCTCGGGCCTTCGCCGTTCCCTCGCGCTCGATAAGAGGTCTATTAAAAAATCCTGAATCCGGAATAGCTCAATTCCGGTGTTCCCGGCCTCGGATTCCACCCGCATAAACCTATCGTTACCGGCCTTCCGCAAGGTAAGCGATCTAAACTTATTAGGCACTCGGGTTTTAGCCACAGAGAGTTTGACCGTGTCCTGGTCAAGGGCTTCGAGGTTGCATACAATGTCGACTGAGCCCGCGATAGCCGAAGCTCCGCGCCCTCTGTAAGCGTCCTTACCCTCACTGCCCTTACTCGTATGGTGAACCAGAAGGACTGCCGCGTCCGTCTCCGCCTTTATTCTGTCCAGTAGCCTTCCTTTTCTATTGGCCTCCGAGTTATCATTCTCCTGTTCCATATTTAAAACCTTGCTCTGCGTATCCATGATAATCAGGTCGTACTTTTCCGCTTTGCATAGCCTGATAAGCTCGTCAATGTCTCGGGATAACTCCATGTCCGGTAATATCTTAAAGTCTTCTGGCGGTTCCTCGCAGATAGCCTCGATTTTTGGCCGCCGAAGCCATGAGGGCGTCTCTAAGTCGACGTAAAGGGTTTTTATTGGCTTAGCGAAAGACTCACCCGCGAAGTCCTTTCCCTGCGCTCCGAGGGCTGCGAGGTTATAAGCAATGGTGGATTTTCCCGCTCCGGGTTCGCCGTTCAGCTGAATGACGCAGCCCGGATAAATGAGCCCGGCCCAAAGAGGGTCCGGTATTTCAATATCGGGAAGGTCCGCCGCGCTTACGGGCTTTAACCGGCCCCCGGTCCCCGTATCCAGAGTTTGAAGCTCGGTGATCTTCTCTGTGAGTTTTCTTATACGCTCGCTATCACCTCTTTGGGCTGCCTCGTAAAGCCGGTAGCTCGCTTCTGATAAGTCTCTAAGCCGCGCCGCTTCTTTGATTTGCTGAACGTGGTAAGCAACGTCTCCTAGTGGTATTGATACACCCAGGGTGTTCGCAATACATGAGCCCCAAGAGCCTCCGTCGGGCCTCTCGGTGCACTGAAGCTCATTGTATACACTTAGAGCATCTATCGCCGCGCCTCGGTCGTATAGGGACTCCAGGGCCCTGTAAATGAGCCTATGGGTCTCGGTGCTGAAATCCTTGGCGCTAAGGCCTAACCCTTTGACCTCGGCGAAGTCTACGTGGCCGAGTGTGATTTCGTTTAGCAAGGATTGCTCAGTTTCTTTTTCCGGGTTAGAATTTTCATAGCTCATTCCCATGTATTCTCCCGGCCCGGACCGCATATCCGGGCCTTTTTTCTAATGCTTCTCTTCAGGGTAGGGCTCGGCTAAAAATTCCCGTATGGCCTCGCTAAGCCGCATTTTCTTTGACAGCACAAGCTCGATGTATAAAGCCGGTAAGCCGTCGACACCGTAAACAACCCGGGCTGTTTCTCTTATGGTCTTATCGGTTGTCATAGTATGCCGCCTCCGTACCCAAAATATTCATGACGTATTCAAGCCTTTCGAGCTTGTCCGCGCACTTTAGAAAGGCCGTGAGCTCTTTTTCGTAAGCTGTTATTAGGCTCTTTTCCCGCCCGAGACTCACAATAAGCCGCGTGGCTGGATTACGTTTATCCTTGCGCCTATACCGCTCTTCAATGAAAAAATAAGCTCGGCCATTAACAATCTGTCTTCTTATGAACATGTATTACCCCATGACCAAATTGTCCAAATCCAGTTGCGAGTTTACATAATTGAATATTATCGGACATTGGCCTAATTTCTCTAATATTTACAGTCACTTATAAATTTGCTGAACATTTTTCACCGCTTTTTGCACATGACCGGCGTTCAGTAAAAATCGCATCCAATAATTTCGGGCACTTACAATGCATTCTTAAATGAAAGGCTATATCAGAATGGCCGCAACCCATGACAGAATTGTCATGCCTACTGTAGTTTTCCATTGCCGTTTTCCGCTTCGCCGTCGCCTTTTAAAGGGCTGGACAAGTTGGACTTGCCGTAATTCAATTCCCATTCCTGGTAAGGATCGCCGTTCGTTCGATTAAATTCGGCAATCTCGCGTAGATAGTTGGCCTCGCGCCACTCTTGCCGGCGGTTCCAAAAGTCCTCAAGGGTAATTTTCCACCGGGGCTTAAAGTCTTCTAAAACCTTTTCACCCTTTCCCAGGCTGCGGACTTCGGCAAGGCTCAACTCGCAAAGCGGCCAAACTTGCCGCTGATAGAAGGCCGGATTAATGACTTGGTGCGCCTTGATAATCTCGCATACCTCCCGTATCAAGTTCTCTCGCTCATTGACGCCTGAGGCTTTCTCAAGGCCCTTTAGCCGGTTCGCAATTCCTTTTAGGTTGCTCATATCATGTCCTCGCGTTCTTTAGATTCGTTGTCGACGGATTGCGGATACGTGCCGAAGGACGGCCTCTTACCGCCGCCCTCAAGCCGCGAGAGGCGCTCTTCGATCTCTTCGCTGATAAATATGCTCTCCAGGCAACTTTGTATCGCTTTGCAGCCAACAATTAAATCCCTGTATTTTACGCTTGCTATCTCGCCGTTGTTCCTCGCGTTTATCAACCGAGATAAAAACAATCGAACGTCTCGAAAACTGTTCAGATTTACATAATTTTTTCGGCCCATTATTCACCGTCCTTTAGGCAAGTTACGTCAAAATCATAAGTACAAAAACGAGCCGACGCGGGCTGAAAAAGAGGGTTAAGAATGAGTGCACCCGCGCCGGGCTCGCCTGGCGTAACAACTTCAATCACTTCCACCTTCCGGCTTAGCGCCCAGCTGGATCGCCTTAATCTCGAAGTCGATCCGCTCGTCAGCGTCTCTGAGGCCCTGCCCGTTCTCTAGTAAGTCGAGGGCCTTACCGCCCCTACGCGCGTACTCAATAGCTTGGTCGATCATGGCCTCGTGTACAGTGAGTCTTTCGAGCTCCTTCCTGGCGATCTTCTGAGGGATTGTAAGGCTCGCCTCTTTTACGGCCTGGACGGACGCGGATATTTTGTCCCCTGCGAGAGTGTCGCCCCGGAATGCCGCAACTTTGGCGAGTGATTCCAGAGCACCTAAGTTGCCTTGTTCCATAAAACGATCCGCTGCGGCCAGGAGCCCCTTCTGGTCTAGCGTAGCCGCGAGGTTCATTTGTGTCATATCTCGAATTGCTTTTACGACCGTCTCAAGCCCTTCGTAGTTCGTTAAAGCGACTTCCCTGTTACTTGTATCTTCAGACATGCCCTTGTTCCGGATACGGTCGACGAAGCTGCGCTTCGGCTCTTCCCCAGCGAGGGTCCGCTGTAAGTCCGCGCTCAGCCTGGCAACCCCGTCCCGGTGCTTCTGTTTGGCCTCGGTCAGTTTCTTATCCGCTTCGCTCCGCGCCGCCTGGCTCTCTTGAGCCTTCCCTTGCGGGCTCAGAGTTACGTCCTCGTCAATCTCCCTCAACCGCGCTTCCAGCTCCTTTCCGATACCCACTATCTCAGCGGTGTTAATTTGTGTGAATGCAGTTGACCTGTTCTGGCTCATATTTCCACCTCCTCGCCCGTTCCCGTATCGTCAGTCTCTACGTCCGCTTCGACTTCGCCGTCGAGCTCGCCCGAGTCGATCTTGCTGGCGAGGTCGTCAATCTCTTGTTTCAAATTGCAATCTAACTCTTGTACCAAGCGAAACTCCTTATCCCTGTCAATCTCGCCGGATTCCCGGCGCAACAAATAACCCCGCTTGCGATTTTCATAGGCCATTGTTAACAACTTCACAGCCCTGTAAAAATTAGGTAATTCTTTCATTTCACACCTCCGGTTTTTTTCACTTCTCATTTATTGCCTCGATTCTGTTTTTCCTTTTGAGCTCTTCCAAGTCCTCGGGATCGATAAATACACGCGTCCCGACTCTGGTGTGTGGCAACATCCTATTGGCTAGCCAGTAATAAAGAGTGCGCTTTGGGAAACCAAACTTTGCCGAAGCCTCTTTGACGGATAAGGATCGACTCATATCAAGCTCCTTCAGAAACAAAAAAGCCGCCAAACCCCCGAAGGGGCAGGGCGGCCTGAATTTGGGCAAAAAAAAGCCGGGCAAGGAACGAATCCCTGTCCGGCTTCTAAAACTCGCTAAGTTGTGTTAAGTCTTCTGTTGTGTTGCTCGCTCAGATGCTATATATCTTCGCTTATCTGGCTCGCTTCGCTTGATTCCGGGCGCAACTCTGCCACAACAAAATGGTATACTATTTTTCGGAAGGATGCAAGTTTTTTTTCACTACACGTCCCGATTTGTTTAGAATTCTCCTTACTGCTTTCATAACACCCAGCTTCGTCATGCCAACAATTTCGCCAATTTTACTGTATGACAATTTCTCTTGTCCTTCAAAACCAAACCTTAATTTAATTATCAATTGATCTCTATCGCTCAAGGTTGGAAATATTTTCTGAGCTTCCTTTTCAAATATCTCCGTTCGGGATTTTCCCGAATCACCACCAATCATTCTCAACTCGAAATTCTTTGCATTAGCAAAAACTCTCGGAAAACGTCTTGGATACAACGTGTGAATTTCTTTCTCGATCGCCCGATTGATCTTCATATATTCGTGGTAAAACTCAGAATCGTGATCGAATCGAATAGTTTTAAACTGCTCCAGACAAATTTCGGCCAATGTATTAATTAGACCGGCAAATTGTTTACTTCCAAATATTAGCCCGTATATCTCATCAGAGGTCACAAGAACTTGAAGTTTTTCATACTCGCCGATTTCTTCTATGGTCCACCCATCCAAGAATAAATCAACTATCACTATATCTGGATATGTTAATTCTTTACGATAATTCTCTATGTGGCCTTGCAATATGCTTAGGTATGCGTGATGCAATTCCAAGGCGGGCTTGCCCGCTTTGAAGTTGGTGTAAAACACCAGAGCTTGCTCTATTTGCGATTCAATTATTTCTTGATACTCCGGGGGGAATCTAAAGGTGTCCAAAGAGGTGTCCACGTTCGTTGCACTCAGTGTACATATTGCACAGATTGTATATTTCCAAGGCTATCCGATCAGGCCAAATTTTTCAATTCTTTCGCATATGTTGTATGATTATGGGTAGTTATGGGATTACCGTTCTTTTATCTTGAGGGGGTGGTGCCCTCCGGGCGTGCGGGTTCGACTCCCGCCTTCGGCACCATTTTTCTAATCCCTTCCCTGACACCTCCTGTTGTAAATCCGAACAACATTTGTATTTCGAATATGGATGAAAATTTAGTCTGGCGGAAACCGGAACACAAATAAAAAAGGGGCTATTCCACCCAAGCCGTAATTATGTACGCTGGAAGAAGCCATTTAACCCCGCGCCGGCAAGGCAAACTGATAGAGCATTTTGTTGCGGGAGCGACGGTCCGCACGGCCCGGGAATGTATTGCTGTGCTGCTTGCAATATTAAGGAATTCTTGGTGGGTTGCCGGTGGAAATGGATTCCCTACCCGGCTTCGCCCTATGGGCCTCGCCGCGGCATCTACAAGCATTAGGGAATGACAGAAGAGTGGGGATTCCTCGCACGCTCGGAATCGTTGGGGAATGACAGACTATGGAGTGCGAATGAGGCTTCGATGGAGGCAGCCGCCAACAGCTTTTAAGCGGCATAAATACTGGCCAGACACTAACCCTTAAATGGAATAGCCCCAATAAAAAAGGGTGACGCGGGGTCACCCTTTTTACATTTTTAATGTGGTGTACTTATAATACCTTGTTGTTGCTAAGCACGTGATACTTAGACCTGCCCGGGCAACTACTTACCAGAACTTGCCGTATAGCTTCTCGGCGTTGTTCCAGAAGATGTCGTTCTTGAGCTGCTCTGAAATCTCGGCGCCTTCAATCTTCCAGTACTCGGAGGCGAAGTCGCTCCAGGGTATATCCGAGCCGAAGAGGAAGCGGTCGCCGCCGATGCCCCTTTCTTCTATCTCTTTTAAGAGCCACGACGAGCCGAAGCCGACTGCCCAGGACGAGTCGGTGTAGACCTTGTAGCCTTCCTGGACGAGGTCGAAGAAGCGCGGGACGAATTTTATGTGGCCGCTGACGCCGCCGCCCATGTGGACGACGTGGATCTTCACCTTCTTCCCGTATTCCTTTATGAGTGCGAGGGCGTTGTCTATGTCGGAGCCGCCGCCGGGGCTCGTGTGGATATGGAGCGGCATGTCGTTATCCGCCGCCGCGTCGAGGATCATCTTCCAGAGCTCGGCAGCCTCGGGCTCCCACTGCCCGGGATCGAACGTCCCGCCGAGGAGGCACGTCGTCTTGAGGCCGACGAGACCCTTTTCGCCGATGTGCTTGAGGGCTTCGGTCGTGCGCTCCTTATCTTTAGGAAGCGCCGACACCCATATGAGCCCGAGGAGCCTGTCCGTCGACTGGACGCTTTCGCCGACGAGCGGGTTCAGCGAGAACGGCTGGGCCGAATCGGGGTAGCCGTAGTTCGCCATGACGAGCGCACGATCGACGCCGTGGCCGTCCATGCCCTTCAGGTATGCATCCGTCGTGTCGTAGTCGGTGGTGGGTTTTACAGCCTGGGGCAGCCCGTAGTACGCGAATCCCGGCACAGGGCCTATATGCGAATGATTGTCGAAAACCTTTTTTCTCTTTACTACGCTCATGATATTGCCTCCTTGGACGCGTTTCGTTATTGAAGTGATTTTGTCAATGTGGCGTATCCATGCTTTCCCCGACGCGTTTACGCATGCGTTTTTCGACCGAAGTGGCCGACTCGCCCTTTTCGAGGCGGCCTTTTACCTCCTTGAAATCGTCCCCGTAGTCGGCCGATGATTTCCGCGCCGCGTCGTCCATCGTGCGGGCGAGGCCCCGGGGGTCTTCTTCTTTGTGTGTGGCCCCGCCGGATGACGCGGCCGGGGCAACCGGCTTTTTCTCTTTAAGGACCGCCACGCCCGAGATGATTCTCTCGAGCCTCTTCGAGCCGCATTCGGGGCAGACGGCTTCTTCGTTCCGGGAGTCGGCGAAACTCGGGAAAAATATGCTTACTTCTTTTTCACAATCGTGGCACTCGTATTCATAGACAGGCATAGGATTTCCTAAAGTTTATATTTTATATATTCTAGGAAATTCACGCTTTATAGTCAACCGTAATTTTTTGCCGCCGTCTTCGCACTGCGGGGCAGTGTTTACCGAATCTTCCGGGGTTATTGCCTTTTTCTCTTCGTCAATGCAGAAGGGCGTTTTTCGGGCCGTTCCGGTATCCAAAAATGCCTTGACTTAATTTACTAAAGTTGATAAGGTATCAAGTATAGTAGACGGTCCCGAGTGATAGTCTTTTGGAAAGGTTTATTTTCAAAATTGCCGGGGATGAGAAGGAGCTTGAGGATTACTTTCGTCTGCGACGCGACGTCTTCGTATCGGAACAGGGCATTTTCGGCGAAACGGACGTGGACGAATTCGACACCGATCCGTTCCATAAAGTCATTCATATAGTCTCGGTGAAGCTCCCCGGGGGCGAGGTGGTAGGAGCGGTCAGGTGTTACAGGATAGAGGGTGATACGTGGGTGGGGGGACGGCTGAGCGCCGCTCCCGGGTACAGGAACGGACGCGTCGGCATGGGGCTCGTGAAGTTCGCCGTGCAGACGATGAAGTCTACGGACGAGTGCAGAAGGTTCCTTGCCTACGTACAGCCGCAGAATGTGAGATTTTTCCAAAGACTGGGATGGACTCCGATTGGCGACCCCGAGGAATATCACGGTATTCCTCACCAACTCATGGAGGCGGACCTCGCCTCCGGCTGAAAGGGAGATTATGCAGGAGCTCATTCAAAGCATACGGTCTTCGTCGAGGCTGTTTCAGAAGCGGGCGATAGGCGACGTCTGGACCCACCTGCCTTCCTCTTCCGTAGTCGGCGGCAGCGAGGTTCTCCTCGGAGACGACGCGGCGGCGATAAAGACCGAAGACGGCTACCTCCTTCTCGCGGGCGAGGGCGTCTACCCGCCTCTCGTGGCGGAGAATCCCTACCTCGCGGGCCGCACGTCGGTCCTTACGAACGTAAGCGACATATACGCAATGGGCGGAAGGCCCGTGGCCGTCGTGGACGTCGTCTTCTCGAACTCCACGGAAAACGCTTCCGAAATACTGCGCGGAATAAGTGACAACGCGGAGCGTTACGGCGTTCCCGTCGTCGGCGGGCACATAACGACGGACGCCGAGCACCCTTCGCTTGCCGTATTCATACTGGGAAAGGCGAGGAATCTCCTCACGAGCTTCGGCGCTCGCGAGGGCGACGACCTCGTCTTTATATACAATCGGAACGGGAAATTCGTGTCGGGTTTTAACTTCTGGGATTCCTCCAGCGCGCTCGAGGGCAGGGAGGCCGTAAGGCACCTGGAGGAGATTTCGTCGCTCGCCGACGACGGCGCGGCGGACACGGCAAAGGACGTAAGCATGGCCGGGCTCATAGGCTCTGTGCTCATGCTTCTCGAAAGCTCGGGCAAGGGGGCCGACATCAACGTCGAAGCCATACCGAGGCCCTTCGAGGCGCCTCTCGGCGAATGGCTCCTGGCGTTCCCGAGCTACGGGTTCGTCCTGTCGTTAAGGCCCGGTAAAACCGGCGAGGTCGCGGAGAGGTTCCGGGCGCTGGGGCTCACGTGCGAGGCGATAGGCACCGTGACAAGCGGCGGCAAGGTTTATTTCGTGGACGGGGAATCCCGGAAGTGGCTCCTCTGGGATTTCGAGAACGAAGCCCTGACCGGGATCTAATTGAGCCATACGCTTTATATCTTTAAGGGTGAGGAATGAACAAGGAAAAAAATCAGATTGACCACATAGTTTCAAAACTCGGGGAGAGAATAAAAAAGCTTAGAGTCGAAAAGAACTTGTCGTTAAAAGATCTTTCGGAGAGGTCGGGCATCTCCGCCGCCGCTATACACAAGATAGAGTCGAACGGCATCATACCGACCATAACGACGATGATGAAGATATCGGACGCCCTCGGAAAGAAGGTGAGCCACTTCATCGAGGAAGTGGAGGAGGAGAAGGACGTCGTCCTCGTTCCCGCCGGGGAGAGGGAGCCCATCCTGACGTTTAAGAAGGGGCTCGACCTGAAGGCGATATCGGCGCAGAAATACGGCGATTTCATCATGACGGCGGCGTATGCGACGGTAGACGTCGGGGCGACGAGCGGCAGAACGCCGATGAAGCACGCGGGCGAGGAGCTCGTTTACTGCCTCGGCGGGACTGTCGAGTTCAGGGTGCTCGACAAGGTGTACGTCCTTAAGCAGGGCGACAGCCTTCACTTCAGGACGCACCTGAACCACAAGTGGAAGAACGTGGGCAAAAGGCAGGCGAAGCTGCTGTGGATACTGGCCGTGCCCCCATCATAAGAATTAGTCGTAAGAAGAACGGGATAGAAAAAGACAGCGATGGAAACGAAACCGAAAAGATACATTGCCGAGCTGATAAACGAGGCGAACGCCCTGGCCGTGGAGAAGATCCTGTCCGTCGAGCCTGTCGTCGTTGACGTGGCCACGGCGCTCGACGCGGTGCCCGGCATGACGCCGGACACCATACTCCACGCAGGGCCGCCGATAGAGTGGGGCGCGATGTGCGACGCCATGCAGAGGGCTGTGAGGGGTGCCGCCGTTTTCGAGGGGCTCGCGCCCGACATGAAGGCCGTGGACAAGCTCGTCAGGTCGAAGAAGATAAAGCTTTCCTCGAACCATACGCACGGCTCGGTCGGGCCGATGACGGGGATAATCTCGGCCTCGATGCCCGTCATCGTTACGAAGGATACGGCGAGCGGCAGGCTCGCGTATTCGACCTTCAACGAGGGCGGCGGGAAGGTGCTCTGGTTCGGCGCGGTCGAGGAAGAGACGATCACTCGCCTCAGATTCATGAGGGACGAATTCGCGCCCGTGATGAAGAAGGTCGTCGCGAAGATGGGCGGCATCCCCGTGTGGAGCGTACTCGCACAGGGTATACAGATGGGGGACGAGTGCCACAACCGGCACGCAGCTTCCACCAATCTATTCCTTAAAAATATCACGGAGCCGCTGTTCTCTCTCGGGCTCCCCGTGGATCGGGCGATCCGCGCGTTCAAGTTCGTCGCTGGCAACAGCCACTTTTTCCTGAATATAACGATGACGGCCGCCAAGCTGGCGATGGATGCGGCGAGGGACATAGAAAATTCCACTATAGTCACGGCGATGTCCCGGAACGGGACGGAGTTCGGAATAAGAATAAGCGGGCTGGGGGACGAATGGTTCATCGCCCCTTCGCCGTACCTCCTGGACGCGCTTTACAACCCCGGCTATTCGGCCGAGGACGGAGCGCCGGACATAGGCGACAGCGCGATAATCGAGACTATGGGCCTTGGCGGGTTCGCCATTGCGGCCGCGCCGTCGATGGCGTCGTTCGCGGGCGGCGGCTTTCAGGAGTCGGTCGCCATCACGAAGGCGATGGGAGAGATTACGACGGTCAAAAATCCGAAGTTCGGAATCCCTTCGCTCGATTTCGAGGGGACGCCCACGGGTATAGACCTCAGAAAAGTGGTCGAGACGGGGATATTGCCCAGCATAAACAGCGCCGTCGTTCACAAGAGCTCGGGCGCGGGGCAGATAGGTGCGGGAATCGTTCACGCACCCTACGAATGCTTTGCCAAGGCGATAATGGCGTTCGGGGAGCGGTACAGGCTGGCCGCATAAGATAGCGAATAAAAGGATTTATACGGAATGGCGATTTTACACGTTATTAAAAAGAATCATTACCAGGATTCGATGAAGCTGATGCAGATAAGCCAGAAGCTTTCGGGGGCCCCGGGCGTTAAGGACGCCGCCGCCATGATGGCGACCGAGGCCAATCTCGGGATGCTTAAGGACGCGGGTCTCCTGGACGGCATGCCCGAGGCGACGGCGAACGACCTTATAGTGGCCGTGAAGGCCGATTCGAAGGAGAAGGCCGAAGAGGCGGTAGGCATGCTGGATTCGCTCCTCGCGCCGCCCGACGCGGGGGCGGAGCTCGCGAAGAAGTACAAGAGCCTGGGCTCGGCGTACGGCGCGCTCCCGGGCGCTAACCTCGTCTCCGTGTCGCTCCCGGGCAAGTTCGCCAAGCTCGAGGTCGGGAAGGCGATAGACGCCGGGCTTCATACGTTCCTCTTCAGCGACAACCTGACCATAGACGAAGAGATAGAGTTAAAGGAGAGGGCGAGAGAGAGGGGACTTCTCGTAATGGGGCCGGGGTGCGGCACGGCCATACTGAACGGCGTCGGGCTCGGGTTTGCGAACGTGCTCGACAGGGGGCCGGTCGGCATGGTAGCCGCATCCGGTACAGGGCTCCAGGAGGTCTCCTGCCTCATTAACAATTCCGGCGTCGGCATATCGCACGCCATAGGCGTCGGGGGCCGCGACCTCTCCGAAGACGTGAGCGGGATAATGACCCTCGAGGCACTTAAGCTCCTCGAAAGGGATGGGGCGACGGAGTTTCTCGTTCTCGTTTCGAAGCCGCCCTCGAAGAACGTCGCCGAAAAAATAATCGGTGCGATAGAGAGTTCGAATAAACCGGCGGTCATATGCTTCCTCGGAAGCGACGTCGGCCACGGAAACGGCAAGACTGTTTTCTCGTCTACTCTGGAAGACGCCGCTATTGCCGCTATAAAGCTCGCGGGCGGCGACCTCGAAAGCATCAGCGGCGGAGACGGCTGGAAGAAGGGCGCGGACAGGCTGATGAAATCCCTCGCCCCGGGGCAGAAGTACCTGCGGGGATTATTCTCCGGCGGGACGCTCTGCTACGAGGCGCAGAAGGTGCTCGAACCGATACTAGGCGGCGTTTATTCGAACGCCCCGCTGAATAAAAAATATAAGCTCGAGGATTCGGGGAAGAGCGTACGCCACACGTGCCTCGACCTCGGGGAAGAGGAGTTCACGGTCGGGCGTCCCCATCCGATGATAGACGCCCAGCTAAGGAACGAAAGGCTCGTCAGCGAGGCGTCGCGCGCAGAGGTCGGCGTCGTACTGCTCGACATAGTACTCGGCTACGTGGCGAGCCCCGACCCGGCAGGCGACATGCTGCCCGCCATAAAGGAAGCGAAGAAGGCCGCCGCGAAGAAGGGGCGGAAGCTCGCTTTCGTCGCCCACGTGTGCGGGACGGCCCGGGACCCACAGGGGCTCCGCGAGCAGGAAGAGAAGCTGGAATCGGAAGGCGTCCTCGTATTCCCGACGAACGCCCTCGCGTCGAGGGCGGCGGGATACATCGCCTCCCGCGGCAAAGCGCCCGCAGTGAAAAGAAACAAGGGAGAGAATATATGAAAGCGGCTGTAGTTGCGTTCGGAGGCAATGCTCTCATGAGTCACACCGGAAAGAGCACTTACGCCGAGCAGATACTCAAAACCGACGAGATGTGCAGAAGGATAATCGGCCTCTTCGACATGGGGTACAAGATAATCATAACGCACGGGAACGGCCCCCAGGTGGGGAACTTCCTGATGCAGCAGGAATCTCTTTCAAGCGAGATTCCCCCCATGCCGCTTGACGTGTGTAACGCCATGACGCAGGGGCAGATAGGATACATGATAGCGCAGCGGCTCAGGAACATATTCGTCCAGAAGAAGATGGACAGGTCCGTCGCGGCCTTCATTACGCAGGTGGTCGTCTCGGAAGACGACCCGGCATTCAAGAACCCGACCAAGTTCATCGGGCCGTTCTTTACCGAGGAGGAGATGAAGGAGCTCCAGGAAAAGGAAGGCTGGGTGATGAGGGAGGATTCCGGGAGAGGGTACAGGAGAGTCGTCCCATCGCCGAGGCCGATAGACATAGTGGAGAAAAACGAAATATCGAAAATGGCGAACGACAATTACGTCGTCATAGCGTGCGGGGGCGGTGGCATCCCCGTCGTCAGGGACGCACGAGGCGGGCTTAAGGGCGTGGCCGCCGTCATAGACAAGGACTTTGCCGCCCAGAGGCTCGCGAGCCTCGTGAATGCCGAGATACTGATGCTCGTAACGCCCGTAGACAAGGTGGCGATAAACTTCGGCAAGCCGGATCAGAAGATGATCTCTCGCATGACGCTGGCCGAGGCCGAGCGCTATTTCGCCGAGGGGCATTTCCCGCCGGGAAGCATGGGGCCGAAGATAGAGGCCTCTATAAATTTCCTCAGAGCCGGCGGAAAGAAAACGATCATAACCTCGCTCGAAAATATAGAGCGGGCGATAAACGGAGAGGAGGGGACGGAGATAGTCCACTGAGCCCCGTCTGAACGAAATGGACAGGAGTCTATTACATTGAATTCAAAGGCCGATTGTAATATCATGGGGAATGTGAGGGGTTTTCCGGACCGGGCTATCTTTAACCTGTCCGGGGCCCGGCTTTCGGCTGTCGGCAACAACCATAACAGGCTTTACCGAAACGAGGATTTAGCTTTAGTTTCCGTCGAAAATAAAGAGTATCCGGCGAATCCGCCGGGTATGGGAAACCAAATAAACTTCAGGAGGTAATTCGTCATGGCTGTAGACAGAGTTAAAGCGGACAGGCCCGAGAAGGGCAAGGCATTAGTCAATTACGAGGAGAAGCTTTACCCCGATCATAAGGCCAGAGAGGGAGAGAAGGCCCTTTTCCTCATCCACTCGGTACCCTACGAAGGCTCCGTCGCGGGCATCAACATGCTGACCGCGATAAGGACCAAGAAGAAGGGTTACGACACGACCGTACTTTTCTACGGACCCGCTTCCGGCATACCCGTATACAGGGGATGGCCGAACGTGGGCGACGACGGTTACGGCGCCGGGATTCAGCTCTACCCGAATCTCGTGAACAGGATGATGAGCGAGGGCATCAAGGTGCTCGCCTGCAGGTTCTCGGCCGCGGCGCTCCTCGGTCAGAATGAATCGAGCTTCCTCGAAGGGGTCGTGCCGATTCATCCGACCGACATCCTCGACATCGTGATCGAGCACCACAGGGCGGGAGCGATGATCTTTAACACTTGGACTGTCTAATAGTCCTAGTATCCTTAGTTATAAGGGTATAGGAGAGGCAGTCGGTAGTGGGACCGCTTCGTAGTTTATCCGGCGGATAAGCTGCGGATCGTCGTATAAACCAAGTACCAAGGGGGCTGAAATGGATTCAAGGACCCTAAAAGTGGAGCTGCAGAGTTTAGGTCTCAGGATTCCCGACACGAAGGATGTCAGGAGCGGAGGGGCCGGGCCGACGGGAGGGATTCACCTTAAAATACTCCCCGACGGGGAGGCCAACGTTCCCGTAGTCGGCGACTTTGTGGCATCGTCCCCCTATCATCTCGATCAGATAAACAACGAGTACTGGATATTCAAGGACGGCGTCGCGCTCGTCCAGGTGGAGCTCATGGGCAGCGCGAAGTTTCACGGGCACGAGACGTCGGTGGGGATACCAATGCAGCGTATCGGGCTCCTTCACTGTCCGACCACTTTCGCGACGACCCTGCTCCAGACCTGCGATTTCTGGAACGACGACAGGAGGTGTCAGTTCTGCGGTATAGAGCTTACCCTTAAGGACAGGAGCACGGTCGGATTCAAGAACGCGAAAAGCCTGGTCGAGACCATAAAGCTGGCGAAGGAGCTCGACGGGATAAAGAACGTCGTTTTCACTTCAGGGGTGGCGCCCGACGAGGAGAAGGCGCTCCGTAAGTACGCGGAGATATGCTCCGAGGTGAAGAAGGCGACCGGAGTCCCGATACAGCTCCAGATAATCCCGCCCGAGGATCTATCGTGGCTCGGCCGCCTCAAGGACGCCGGGGTGGATTCTCTCGGCGTTCACATCGAGACTTTCGACCCCGAGGTCTTCAAGAGAGTGACCCCGGGGAAGGCAAGGATAGGGCTCGATAAATATGCAGAGACGTGGAAGGAAGGCGTCCGGGTATTCGGCAGGTGGCAGGTGAGCACGTACGTGCTCGTCGGCCTCGGCGAGAGGCTGAGGACTATACTCGACGGCACGGAGCTGTGCGCCGAAATAGGCGTCTATCCGTTCATCGTGCCTTTCAGGCCGGTGGCGGGCACGCCGATGGAGGACGTGAAGCCTCCGAAGCCGGAGATAATGTCCTACGTTTACACCGAGGCGGCGAAGATACTCGCCAAATACGGCAGCGCGTCCAAGAGCAGTATCGCGGGATGCGTGAGCTGCGGCGAGTGCTCGGTCCTGCCCGATTTCGAAAGGGCCCTTGCCCGGAACGTCAAGTTCAAGAAGTTGGTAAAACCAGTCAGGCTTAGCTGAACCCAGTCGGCCGGCTCCTCGTTTCGGGGGGCCGGCGGGAGCCGGGGCGGTGGGCCGGGCATATAAAATTTAAAAGGTAGATTACATGGCTCAAGATAAACTGCGAATAGTGATAATAGGCGGGGGCGCCGGCGGGATTTCGTCCGCTTCGACTTCGAAATCCCTGGCGCCGGACGCTTCCGTGACACTCTTTTCGGAATTCGAGGACGTCGCCTACAGCCCGTGCGGCATACCGTTCGTACACGGGCGGGAGATTCCGAGCTTCGAGAATCTCTTCCTCCAGACGTCGGAGCATTACGCGAAGATAGGCATCGATCTAAAGCTCAGGACTACCGTTACCGGCATAGACATCAAGAACCGCACCATAAGCGCGGGGACGGAGTCTTACGGATGGGACCGGCTCATAATCGCGACCGGCTTCGAGTACGACATCCAGGATATACCCGGCATCGACCTCGAAGGCGTTCATTATGTTAAGAACATAAGGCGCGCGATGGAGTACGACAAGTTCCTCGACACGATAAAGAAGGTGGTCGTCGTGTGCGCGACGCCGCTCGGGATAGAGATGACGGGGAACCTCGCGCACAGGGGGCTCGAAACGCACCTCGTCGAAGAAGGGGCGTGGATAATGTCGGAGGTCGCCGACCCCGACATCATGGAGCCCGTCAAGGAATCGCTCGAAGAGATGGGGGCGAAGCTCCACTTCGGGACCAAGGTCCTCGAATTCAGGGGCGAGGGCGGGAAGGTTAAATCCGTCGTCACGACCACGGGCGAGATAGAGTGCGACTCGGTCGTCGTCGCCTTCCCGAAAAAGCCGAACAACCGTCTCGCGCGCGCCGCCGGGCTCGAAATCGGCTCGACCGGCGGGATACTCGTAGACGACCACATGCGGACGTCGGCCAAGGACGTGTACGCGGCCGGGGACTGCGCCGAGGTCGTGCACGGCGTGACCGACATCCCCATACAGGGGCTCTCGGGCAGCCACGCGTATTCGCAGGGCCGCATCGCCGCCGCGAACGCAGTGGGGGAGGACCGCGCCTACGACCCGGTTTTCATACCCTGGGGCATGGTCGGCGGACAGGTGCAGGTGGGCGGCGTATCGATGGGCGAGACTCTCCACAAGGCGCTCGGCATACCGCACATAGTCGCCTTCGCGACGGGCATATCGCGGGCGAGGTACTACCCCGGGGTAGGCAGGCTGAGGGTGAAGCTCATAGCCGACCCGGATACGCACCGCGTGCTCGGGGCGCAGATGTCGGGCGGCGAGGGCATAAAGGAGCGCGCCGACTTCCTCGCGTTCGTCATAAAGCGCGGGGTCAAGCTCGAAGAGCTCGCGTGGATGGAGAACGTCTACTCGCCGCCGATAGGGGCTCTCATGGAACCTATAGCGCTCGCGGCCCAGGCAGGGCTCGCAAACCTTAAGCAGAAGGGCTGAAGGGATTTCACTGAACGTTTCGGGAGGTTAGGTCATGGCTTTTGGAAGCTGGCTGAGAGAGAACGCTGAAAAATATCTTATGGAAGCCGCGGACGACCGGATGATTTCGCGGTACCCGGAAGCGTGCGCGAAACCTTACCGCGAAGGGGGGCCCGGTCCCTTTTTCTGGAGGAATATTTTCGTCCCGGTTTACCTCGCCGTTCCGTGGAGCATCCGGAGGAAGATTATTCTCCTTGCATCGTACCCGGGGAGGCGGCCCCATTGGAAGAAATATAATTGATTTACCGGACAGGTGCCTGGAAACGGCTTAGCCGCGGGCCGACACTCGTGTGCGCGCTGCCTGACGGAACCCTTCCGCACAAGCTATGAGCGAAACAAGATTTAAAGCAGAGACAGTGGGATACAGAGCGGGGGAAATACTGGAACGGGGTGAAAGAGCGGTGGTCGAGGGGGTCTTCGAGCACGCGGTTTATTTGAAGGGCGAAGGAGATACACTCGTGAAGCTTGTTACCGAAAAGGATTACATCGGCCCCGCCTCTATAGCTGTTTTCAGCGACGCGCATACGGATTTCAAATCTGCCGGTATAGGAGAGGGAGATGTGATAACCGCCTCGGGGGAAGCGCTTCGCACCGCCGCGGACGGCTTCACGGTAGACCTGTCCGAAGCCAGGATATGGAACGCGCCGCCGGCGCCCGAGGGGCGGCTCGGCCTCGAGGAGATGAACCTCAACATGAGGGTGCTCCGCGACGTTATATATACACATCCCTCGCGCGAGGGGCTCGTGCCTCTTCTGGAAAGCGTCGAGCTCAGGGGGCCTATGGAGGTGTTCCTAAAGGAGCAGAAGCCGTCCGTATCCGAAAGGGCGCGGCCATATATAGAAAGGCTCATGTGGTGCCTCTTTTCCGGCGACTTGAACGGCGCGGCGGAAAACGCGGGGCTGATACTCGGGCTCGGCCCGGGGCTTACGCCTTCGTGCGACGATTTTCTCGCGGGGCTCGTCTTCGGACTCAAACGGGGCATAGGTCTCCTGCTGAACGAGAAGGACCGCGCTCTCCCCGGGTTCGTAGATAAGTTCTCCGAAGAAATAATAAAAAGGGCCAAGGATAAAACCACCATATACAGCGTAAGCTACCTGGCCGAGGCCGCACGCGGCGAAGCCCCGGCCCCGGCGTGGGAGCTCGTTTACGCGATAGTCTCGAAGAACCCGGACGAGGTCGCGGCCGTGTCCAGGACGCTCGTGAAAATGGGCGAGACGTCGGGCTCGGATACCGCCGTCGGCATATATTACGGCATGAGGTTCCTGATTTCGCGCATCGAGCTGGAGGAGCTCAATGAAACGGTTTAGGATTGCGCTGCTCACGTATTCGACGAAGCCCAGGGGGGGCGTCACACACACGATAAACCTGGCCGAAAGCCTCGCGCGTCTCGGCCACGACGTGCACGTATACGCCCTTTCGACGGGGAAGGGCTTTCCGTCCGAGGTGGCGTTCCCGCATACGCTGATACAGTGTCCCGTCAAGGAATACCGGGGCATCGACGACAAGATTACGGACTACATCGATACGTATACCTCCTACCTCGCGGCGGGGGGCCTCGATTACGACATACTCCACGCCGAGGACTGCATATCCGCGAACGCGCTCCTTAACCTTCGCGAGAAAGGGCTCATCGACAGTTACGTGAGGACCGTGCATCACGTGGACGACTTTACGTCCACGTGTCTCATCGAATGTCAGGACAAGAGTCTCCGGGAGCCCGATTACCTGATCGCCGTGAGCGAGCACTGGAAACGGGAGCTCGAGGCGAAATATTCGCTCGATTCGGTAGTCATAAATAACGGCGTCGATTACGGAACCTACAGCTCCGCTCGCGGCGGGGATAAAGAGGCCGCAAAGAAGGAATTCGGGGCCGGGGGGGCAAAGGTGATGCTGAGCATCGGCGGCATCGAGCCCCGGAAGAACACGATAACCGTGCTCCACGCGTACAATGCCGCAAGGGCCTATTTGAAAACACAGGGCGAGAGGCTCGTATGGCTTATAGGCGGCGGCGAGACGCTCTTCGATTACAGGGCCTACAGGCACGAGTTTTTCTCGGAGCTCTCGCGGCTCGGGCTCGGGGAAAATTCGGACGTGATAGTGCTCGGAAGCGTGCCGGCGGGGAAGATGCCGCTCCTTTATGCTTCGGCCGACGTGTTCGCGTTTCCGTCGGTGAAGGAGGGCTGGGGGCTCGTGCTCCTGGAGGCTATGTCGGGGGGCGTGCCGGTCGTGTCGTCGAACATTCCGCCGATGACGGAATTCCTCACAAACGGAGAGAACGCCGTCCTCGTCGATCCCGCGGACTACAAGGGGCTCGCGCGCGGCATACTCGAAATTGTGGAGGACCCGGAGCTGGCGGCGCGCCTTGCGGCGAAGGGCGACGAGACGGCGCGGTTTTACAGCTGGGAGAGCGCGGCGCGGAGGCACGCGGAGCTTTACGGCTCGATACTGGAGGAGAGGAGTGGAAAAAATATAAAACGGGCGGGAAGCCATGCTTGAGGTGGAAGCGGTCTGGAAAAAGAAGTACCGGGTGGAAGTGACGGCGCGGCAGTTCGAAGTCCCGGTGGACGAGCCCCCGCAGTACAGCGGCGACGACACGGGCATGATGCCGACCGAGCTGTTCCTGGCGTCGATTGCGTCGTGCTTCTGCATGGCGCTCGTTTACGCAGCCAGGAACAGGAAAATCAGCGTCGGCGACATGATAGTCAGGGCTTTCGGCCATACGGATCCGAAAAACTTCACCTTCAGGCGTATAGTCGTGAGGGTTATAAGCACCCTTTCCGAGGCCGACCTCGAAACCATCGTACCGCTCGCGAAAAGATACTGCTTCGTCAGTAACGCGGTAACGCAGTCCTGCCCGATAGATTACGAAACCGCGCGGCCGGGTGAATAAGGACGCAATAGAAATGAAAACGGGAGAGGTATTTTAGTGCTGAAATTCATTATAAAGAAGAATTACTTCCAGGACGCACTCAGGCTCATGCGCATATCGAAGAGCATGTCCGGAAGGGAAGGCGTCAACAAGGCGGTCGCCGTGATGGCGACGGACAAGGCCAAGTACGCGCTCAGGGACGCGGGCCTCGTGACGGACGATATAAACGCGGCCTCGGGCTCGGACCTCGTGATGGTCGTCGAGGCCGACTCCGAAGACGCGGCCGACGCGGCGCTCTCGGAGATGGAAACGGCCGTCACCGCGTCTTCTTCGAAAACCGGGAAAGGGAGCGATATTCTCGGGCAGGAAATGCGCGTCATAAATATAGGGCTCGACATATTCAAGGAGGCCCTCGACGCGCAGGGCGTGAAGACGATACAGGTCGATTGGGAAGTCCCGGCGAAGGGCGACGAAAAGGTCCTCGAAATACTCAAGAAAATGTACTGATACTGAAAAAGGATAAAGAATGAGCATAAGAAATCCCGACAGGTTGAGAGAAGTCCTTTCCGATCCGAAGCGCCTCGCCCGCGCGTTCAGCAGGCATACGTACGGCATGCTGGCGTGGGTGGACCTCTTCGGAGGGAAGCTGAAATCGATAAAAGACCTCGACACGAAGCTCGTCGCCGCCCGCATAATCGCGGACAACGCCCGGCATGCGAAGCTCTTTTCGGACAGGGCCCGCGAGCTCGGTGAGACGCCCGAGACCTATGCGCCGCCGGCAATAGGGCAGAGGATATACGACATACTCGAAGGTTACGACGACACGTTCGACGACATGGCTTACGCGTGGGGGTCGCTGATTCACTTTTCGGCGCTCCTGGACGTGTACGAAAGCGCGGCGGACCCGGAGAGTAAAAAGATAGTGGAAGAGGTGCACGTGGACGTGAGAGAGCATCTCGCTTACCTCGAAAAATATTTCGCCGAGAACGCCAAAACGCCGGAGCTCAAAAAACGGGCCGAAGAGGTGAAGAAGGTCGCCGACGAAATCTACGCCGACAGGGAAGACGAGGAGATAAAATGGTATGTCTCGTAAAAGCATACCGTCCTTCGAGGAGCTCAGGCGGCCCCTCGGCTGGAGCGATCCGAAGAAATATCTCTATCTCGCCGCCGGGTTTTTCCTGAGGACCGTCGGACGCCTCTCGGACGGTATAGATACCGGGTTCCGGCACGGGTTCGATTCGGGGATGATAATGAATTACATATACGAAAACGTTCCGCGCGGAAAATCGTTCGTCGGCAGGGCGCTCGACGCCGCCTTCCTGGATCAGACGACGTGCAAGGCCTTCCGCGCCGTAAAGCAGATACAGATAGAGGCGATATCCGGTTTTATAAACGAGAGGGCCGGGCGGGAAACGTTCATCGTCGACCTCGCCTCGGGGAAGGCCGATTATATATTCGACGTCCTCGGGGATACGGGCGCGAACGTGAAAGTCCTCCTCCGCGACATAAGCGAAAAAGCCCTTGCCGAAAGCCGCGAGACAGCGCTCGGCCTCGGCCTCGGGGGCAGTGTCAGCTTCGAAGTGGGAGACGCCCTCGACACGGAAAGCCTCCGCCGCATTCCCCGGCGTCCGGGCCTCGCTATAGAGGCCGGCCTCTACGGCATAATACACGACGACGGGCTCGTGAAAAAACACCTCGCCGACCTCCGCGAGATAGTCGCTCCCGAGGCGCTCCTCTTTAACGTGCAGACGTATAACGAGCAGATCGAGCTCATAGCGCGGACGCTCGTAAACCAGGACGGGGAGCCCTGCGTCTGGCACCTTCGCGACAAGGACCTCGTCATAGGCTGGGCCGAGGAGGCCGGGTTCAGGGACCCCGTCGTAAGGATGGACCCTTACGGCATTTACGCCGTGGTCCTCGTGAGGAATTAGTTTCGGTTATCACTATGACAACGAAGAGGAATTCATGAAAAAGGAAAGGTTTGTGCTCGGATGGGCGGGCGGCGAAGACGAATCGCCTCTCGTGGGGAAGGTTTTGTCGGACAGGGTGCGGTCGGTAATCGACAGCCATCACGGCATGTGGAATTACATGACCTACAGGGACGCTATAGGCATACTCGGCCTCGACCCGGTTGAAGTATACAGGGAAGGGCGCATCGATCTCGACCAGGAGGAGTGGGCCGACTTCGGGTGGATGACGTGCTACGCTGGGCCGCCGGAAAGCGCGGTCAAGGCGATGCGTGAGCGTACGGTGGCGGAGAATATAAACCCTTACTCGCCCGACCTCATCACGCCTCTCAGGAACGCGTGCGCCGAGATGAAATTCGGGCGTGAGCGTAGCGCAGATTTCGAGGTGATAGGCACCGAGGGCAGCCAGGCGGCCATATCGTACGCTCTCCAGACAGTGCTCAACCCGGGGGACGAGGTGATAATCACGGACCCCGGCTACTTTCATTTCGAATCCTCGATACTCATGGCGGGGGGACGCCCCGTGAGAATCCCGCTCGGGAAGGGGAACGGCTACAGGCTCGATCCCTCGGAAGTCGAGTCCCGCATCACGCCCCGGACGAAAGTGATAATAGTATGCGATCCGCTGAATCCCTTCGGGACGGTCCAGACAAAGGACGAGCTTATCGCTATTACGGAGCTCGCCGCGGGCCGCGGGATAATCGTCGTCAACGACATTACGCACGACACGCAGCGGATAGACCCCGAGGCCCGGCACCATCCGATGACGTCGCTTTACAAGGACACGAACACGGACAACGTCCTCTGCACGTTCAGCCTTTCGCACGGCTACGGCATGGCCGGCGTGAGGATAGGGTTTCTCGCCGGGAACACCGAGCTCGTGCGCGCCTGCCTCATAACCAAGACCTCGCTCACGCGGCTCAACACGAACCTCGTCGCGCAGTACGGCGCGCTGGCCGCGCTCGAAGACCGCGCGTACGTTCAAAGGTCGCAGGAGATAATCAGGCGGAATTTCGCCCTCGTTAAGGAAATAGTCACCGCGACGGACGGCGTATCCATTCCCGTCGAGCCCCGGTACGGCTTTTCGATGGTTATAGACGTATCCGGGACGGGCGTTACGGCGCAGGAGCTTACGGTATCGCTCTTCAAGCGTCGGGTGGCCGTTTACCCGGGAGACGGGCTCGGCGACGTAGGGGCCGAAAGGTTCGTCAGGCTCAATATCTCGCGGCCGGACCTCCGGGCGTTCACGAAGCTCCGCGAAGCACTTCCGGAGGCTATAGCCGAGGCAAAGAGCGGCGCTTACAGGGAGGCGCTCATCGACTTCTTCTCCCGGAGGAAGACGGCCCGCGCGAAAACCATACTCGAACGGATAAAGGGCGGGTCATGAGCCTCAGGACCGGCATTCTCGATCTCATAGGCGACACGCCGCTCGTGAGGCTGAACAGTGTCGCGGAGGGGCTCGAAAGCGAGATATACGCGAAGCTCGAGTTCTATAACCCGAGCGGGAGCGTTAAGGACAGGGTTGCGAGGTATATAGTCGAGGACGCCGAGCGAAGGGGCGCGCTCAAGCCGGGCGATACGATAGTCGAGGCGACGTCGGGGAACATGGGCGTCGCGCTTGCGCTCGTCGGCGCCGTGAAGGGATACAAGTGCGTATTCACGCTCCCCGAATCCATAAGCACCGAAAAAATCCAGGCGTTAAAGCTCTACGGAGCCGAAGTCGTCCTCACCCCGAGGGGCCTTCCGCCGTCGGACGAAAGGAGCTGTTACAAGGTAGCCCACAGGATCGCGCGCGAGCGCGGGGCGTTTTACGTGAACCAGTACTTCAACAAGCTGAACCCCGAAGCACATTATAAAACTACCGGACCCGAGATATGGCGCGACACCGGCGGCGAAGTGGACGCAGTCCTCTGCGGGATGGGGACGGGCGGCACGATAACCGGCATCGGGACGTACCTCAAGGAGATGAAGCGGGGCGTCAGGATAATCGGCGTCGAGCCGGTCGGGTCCGTTTTTAAGGGCTATAGCCGCGACGGGGTCGTGGGCGAGGCCTCGGCCTTCGACATAGAGGGCATAGGGAAGAACTTCATACCGAGCGTGGTCGATTTTAGCTGCATAGACGACGTGCTCCAGGTGGGTGAGGGGGACGCGCGGAGGATGGTGCACGAGCTCGTAAGGCGCGAGGGCCTGCTCGTCGGGGAATCGGGCGGCGCCGTGGTAGCGGCGGCGCTGGCCTATGCGGCCGGGACGAAGGGCCGGGAGCGCATAGTGGCCGTCTTGCCCGACACGGGGCTCAAATACCTTTCGAGGTATACCGGGGAGTCGTGACCGCGGTATCCTGTAAACCGATATGAAGAAAGTCCCGGTATATGATGCGGACGCACTCGTAGAAGAATACGGCTCGCCGCTCTTCGTCGCCTCCGCCGAAGCGATAACCGCCAACCTCGAAGCCCTGAGACGTGAATTCTCGTCGCGCTATCCCAGGTTAGCGGTCTCCTATTCGTACAAGGTGGGCTCCATACCGGGAATACTCGAAGTCGTGCACAGGGACGGCACGTGGGCGGAAGTCGCATCGGGGTTCGAGTACGAGCTCGCGCGGAGGCTCGGCGTCCCCGGAACCTCCATCGTATTCAACGGCCCCTACAAGACGAGGGAAGAGCTCGAAAGGGCTCTCGACGAAGGTGCGCTCGTGAACGTCGATAACCGGGACGAGCTCGAAACGCTGAAGCACATCGCAGCGGCGAGGGGTGGCGGGATTGCCGCCGGTATAAGGGTAAGCACGGACGTCGGCATAAACCAGCTCCCCGACAGGTTCGGCTTTAACTTCGAATCCGGGGAGGCCGAGAAAGCCGCCCTTGAATGCGCGGCCGCCGGTATAAGGGTCGCCGGGCTTCACATACACCTGACGAGCTATATCATAAGGCCCGGGGGAGAGGAGGGCTCTCCCGCGCGCGACATAGAGCTCATATGGCCTAAAAATCCCGACGCCTACAGAAGGGCGGCGGAGAATCTCGCGCGCCTGGCGAAAGACCTCGAATCGCGTCACGGCATAAAGATAGAATACATAGACATGGGCGGGGGATTCCCGTCCGTGGGCGCGCTCGGGCCGTACGTCGATGCCGTTACAGCGCCGCTCCTGGCAGGGTTCGAGGATAGCGAGCCGCCGCTTCTTATCCTGGAGCCCGGCCGCGCCGTAGTCGGCGACGCCGTCGATCTAATAGCGACGGTAGTTTCGTCGAAGGACCTTTCAGGCGGCGGGCGAGCCGTCGTTATAGACGCCGGTGTGAACCTCCTTCCGACGTCTTTCTGGCGGCACCAGACGGTGGAGCTCCCGGGAAATCCGGAAGGCGAGCCGAAAGAGACGATAGTTTACGGGCCGCTCTGTCTCCAGACGGACATCGTAACGAGGGCGGCCCTTCCACCGCTCGCTCCGGGCGACAGGATCGTAATCAGGAACGTCGGGGCCTACAACATCCCGCAGTCGGGAACGTTCATATTCCCGCGCCCGCCGATTATTCTCCTCGACAACGGCGCGGCGCGCGTCGTAAGGGAGCGGGAGACGGTCGAGAGCGCATTCTTCAAGTAGTTTTATCCTTAATATCTTCTTAATAATTCCTGTCTATAATAGTGCCGAGGATTTATAATTATCCGCAGGAGGATATCGTGATGAGCTCAGATTCGGGTGCAAAGCAGCTTATGGGTTATTCCTTTCTCGTCGTATTCGCAAACGACGGCACTGTAAGCGAGGAAGAGCTTAAAATGCTCGAAAGGATCGCGCTCGAGGACAAGGTCGTGGACGAGGACGAGAAGCGCATCCTAAAAACTATATTCTCCCGGGCCGAAAAGACGCCGCTTTCTACAGAAGTCAGCGAAGACATAAAGAAGTTCAGGCAGAAATACAGCATCTAGGCACGCCACGCGTGCTGGAAACCGGCATAGCATGGGAAGGGTGGGATTCTCTCTCCGTGCGTCCGCTGCAATGAATCTCCCGACATGCTCCTTCGAAAACTGCGGGCCACGCCCGTTGGAATCCGAAGTAGCGGCATATTGCCGTTAGCACCCGCCGCGCTTCAGGAGATCACGGCACCTCCCGCGCTGCGCCGAAAAAGACACTACGTATCCGGGCCACACCTGCAGGAGACCGGCGTAGCTTGGACAAGGATATATTCGTTCTTCGCCGCCCGTAACTTTACTCTTTCGTTTTCCTCTCCCCTTCAAAGGTACTATAATTCACGATAGTAATGCCGGGCAGGAGACAGGATGAATCCCTCCAGAAAACAAGAGAGCTTGAGGGAAAAGCTCCGAAAGATAATTTTCGAATCGAACACGCGTGCCGGGAGGCTGTTCGACGAAGTTCTCATCGTCTGCATTTTCGCGAGCGTGATCGCCGTGATGCTGGACAGCGTGAGCTCGATCGCGGCCAGGTACGGCCGCCTGCTTTACGTCCTCGAATGGGTCTTCACGATAATCTTCACGATCGAATATATACTGCGCCTCGTTACGGTGAGCCGTCCGCTGAAATACGGGACGAGCTTTTTCGGCGTCGTGGACCTTCTGACCGTCATACCCACCTATCTCGACATTCTCTTTCCCGGAGCGCGCTTTCTCCTCGTCATCAGGATACTCCGCGTCCTAAGGATATTCAGGGTGCTCAAGCTCACGAGATATGTCGGCGAGGCCGAGTTCATAGTCACCGCGCTCAGGGCCAGCGTCCAGAAAATAACCGTATTCCTCTTCGCAATACTCACGATAGTCGTCATACTCGGCTCGATGATGTATATAGTCGAAGGCACCGAGCACGGGTTCCACAACATCCCCCTGAGCGTTTACTGGGCGATAGTCACGCTGACTACCGTGGGATACGGTGACATGTCGCCGCAAACCCCTGTCGGTCAGGCCATTTCTGTCGTGATAATGATAGTCGGCTACAGCATAATCGCCGTTCCGACGGGGATCGTCGGGGTCGAGTTCTCGAGGGCCTTCGGGAAACATGCAGCCGCCATGACGGCGAAGGCGTGTCCGGGCTGCGGGAGGGAAGGGCACGAGAGCGACGCGTCTTACTGTAAATACTGCGGGGAGAAGCTTTAGGTTTTCTCACCCCTGTACCCAAGCCGGTTATTTTTGATACTCTGCGTACAGTGAATTGTATATTTATTATTCATCATTGCAGCTCGTAGCATTCGGTCTAAATCGGCTGTAAAATGGATATGTGAGTCAGGACGGCGGGTTATGTGGCTCAAGGTGAGTCTTGCCGGTTCTGGCACGCCGTTTGCACTCCTTTTCAACATCACCCTGAACATGGTGCGGGGGATTGTTGTAATATCAAAAATCGGACGGGGTAATCCGGAATAGTGCCCGGGTGATACAAGGATATTCAGGCTCGTGCGGGATAGATATAAATTTGCTCACGTACGTGCGGTAATATAGAATTATCCCGGCAGGGACATCAATCCGGTAATTTCATACCAGGTCGAATAAAGTAACGGAGGTAACGGGATAGTTATGGAAGTTAAGGTAAAGAAGAAGTCTATGCGGGAGATCAAGGAAGGGCTTCCCAGGGTCGTAAGGGAGGAGCTCGACGAATACGAGGGGAAGGTAGAAGATTACCTGGCGGGCCTTGTCGGAGAAATTAAATTCCAGAAATACCGCCTCCAGCTCGGCACCTATGCCCAGCGCCAGGCGGGCGTCCAGATGCAGCGCATAAAGATACCGTTCGGCGGCTTGAGCTCCGATCAGTTCAGGCGCCTCGCGGACGTAGCGGATAAATACGCCGGAGGCTTCATACACCTCACCACCCGCCAGGACGTGCAGCTTTACTTCGTAACTATCAGAAACGTGCCGAACCTGATGCGCGAGCTCGCCGACGTCGGCATAACGACGCGCGAAGCCTGTGGCAATACGGTCAGGAACGTCACCGCGTGCCACCAGGCGGGCGTTTCCCCGACCTCTACGTTCGACGTAACGCCGTACGCCGAGGCCTTTAAAAACTTCATGCTTAGAAACCCGATCTGCCAGAACATGGGCAGGAAGTTCAAGGTCTGCTTCGAGAGCTGCCAGGACATCGACCACGCCGGCGTCAGGATACACGACCTCGGCTTCAGGGCCCGCGTGAGGGAGGCGGACGGGAAGCCGGAGCGCGGCTTTCAGGTTTACGTGGGCGGCGGGCTCGGAGGAGCGCCGCAGCTGGGCGAGCTCTGGACGGACTTCATGCCCGTAGAGGAGATGCTGCCGCTCTCGGCTGCAGTGATACGCGTTTTCGACAGGTACGGCGAGCGCAAGATCAGGATGAAGGCCCGAATGAAGTTCCTCATAAGGTCCCTCGGATGGGACGAGTTCAGGAGGAGGGTCGAGGAGGAAAGGAAGATCCTGGAGGTCGATCCTTCGTGGAACGACTTCCTTAAAGACATACCGGAAAATGAAACCCCTCCGTCTTATGACCCGGAGCTGATTCCGCGGGCGCCCGAGGGGATAGAGAACGATCCGCAGTATATAAAATGGAAGAATTCGAACGTGCTTCCGCACGCTTTGCCCGACTACGCCATGGTGAACATACGCATACACCTGGGCGATATACTCAGCGACAAGGCCAGAATAGTCGCGGACCTGGCCGACGTGTTCTCGGCCTCGGAAGTCAGGGTGACCATACTCCAGAACCTTATTTTAAGGTGGGTGCCGAAGAGCGCGCTCCCGGCGCTCTACGCGGCGCTAAGGGACGCGGACCTTGCCGAAACCGGCGCCGACACGTTCAAGGATGTCGTCGCGTGCCCGGGCGCGGATACGTGCCGTCTCGGCATAACCTCCGCCAAGGGGCTCGCCGGGGAGCTTACGAGCCGGATGGCTAACGGTCTCGGGGAATACAAGGAGCTCACGAAAGACCTCAGGATCAAGATATCGGGCTGCCCCAACTCCTGCGCCCAGCACGTCGTCGCGAGCATAGGATTCCAGGGGGCGTCGCTGAGCAAGGACGGGAGGAACGTCCCGGCGGAACAGGTGTTCGTCGGCGGCGGGCTTTACGGCGACGAGACGCGTCTTGCGACTTCGATAATAAAGGTTCCGACGCGGAACGCGCCGAAGGTCGTCAAGCACCTCATAGAGCTTTACAGGGACGAAAAGAACGGCGACGAGCATTTCGACGTCGTCATGGAAAGGCTCGGGCGCGACAGGATAAAGGACGAGATAACGCAGTTCACGGACATACCGGCATTCGAGGACGACCCGACCTTTTACGAGGACTGGGGGCACGAGAACAAGAAGTTCGAGCTCTTAAAGGGTATAAAGGGCGAGTGCGCCGGCGCGACGGTCGAGGAGAGGGTCCCCGAATTCGCCGCGGCGCAGAAGCGCTTGCAGCAGGCGGAGGCCTTCCTGGCGCACGGCGAATACGCCGCTTCGATAAGGGAATCTTATCACTCTTGCTCCGACAGCGCGCACGTTCCGCTGTATACGAAGCTCGTCGATCCGTTTACGACGGAGCAGACGATGTGGGAGTTCGAGAATATACTGGTCAGGACAGGCGAAGCCGACCAAAAATGGCTCGATGTAGCGAGCAGCCTTAAGGACCTCGCCGGGCAGGAGCCGACGGAGGAGCTGGCAAATAAAATGCTCGGCATCGCGAAGGAAATATACGCCGAGTGCGAAAGGGTTCAGGCTAACCTCACGAATACGACCAAAAACTAACCGGAATAGAATTTTTAAGCTGCCCGGCCCACGGCCTTTCCTCGAAAATGCCGGTCCGGGCATTTTTTATTTATACTCTATTTATCATCGAGCCATCATACAGGGACAGGCTGCCCGCGGAGGAGAAACCGTATGTACGTTCCCGGAACGAAATTCAAAGTCGTGTTACCGATAAAGCTCGGAGGAGAGGAATATGCCCCGGGCCTGATGGGGGAGATCGAGGGGAGCGTAACGAAGATGGTCGGCGCGGCCTACCTCGTGAAGTTCGAAGACGGCCGGAGGGCCGAAATTCACATGGTAATCATCAATAACCAGACTGAAATTATAAAGGAATAATCCAACGCGCATGGAGCGCCGCGGCCGTCAGTTGACGCTGCTCGCGACGCCGGCGCTTCTTCCCTTCGACTGAAGGAGCGCGTTCTGAAGCACCTGGTCAAGCCCGTAAATGTCCTTGTGGAAGTTCACGGTTCCGTCGTCGTCGGCCCACGCCGTGAAGTAAAGTATGTAGACGGGAAGAGGGGCCGCGAGGTGGAGGGTCCTCGTCCTTCCGGAATTTATCGCTTTTTCTATGGCGTCGTGGCTCCATTCGGGATCGGGCGCCATCACGAACTCGGCGAGCTCGTAGGGCCTTTCCACCCTGATGCAGCCGTGACTGAAATTCCTCTGGGCGCGCTTGAAGTAGCCCCTGTTCGGCGTGTCATGCAGATAAACGGAGTGCTTGTTCGGGAAGAGGAATTTTATCCTGCCGAGCGGGTTTGCCGGGCCGGGGTTCTGCCTGAGCCTGTAGTTCCCGGAGAGCACCTTCGATATGTACTCTTCCCTGGCCGATGCGACTTCCGTCTCGTCGGCCCCCTCTTCCGGCTCGTGGTACTTGAGTCCCACGGCCTGGATGTTCTTCCTCTTCATGTAATCGGGGTCGGCCTTGATGTTGGGCGCTATGTCGTCCCTGAATATGCTCGTAGGTATATTCCAGTAGGGGTTGAGCTCGATGTGGGTCATCTGCTCGCTGAATATGGGCGTGTTCCAGTCGGGCTTCCCGACGACTATCCTCATGTCGAGGGTGTCGCGGTTGTTCTCGACGCCGTAGAGATGGAAATTGGCTATGTTGACGAGCACGAATTTCGTCCCGAGGCTCTGGGGAAGGAGACGCCATCTCTCCATGGTTAGCTCTATCTGCTTCACCCTTACGCCGGCCGGCACGTTTAGCGCCTCGAACGTCGAGTCGCCGACGACGCCGTCTACGTACAGGCCGTTCCTTTCCTGGTATTTCCTTACGGCCTGGTCGAGGGCCTGGTCGAAGACGTCGTTCGACAGGTCGGCCTGGTCGAGCTCGCCGGTGACGGCGAGCCTTTGCTTGAGAGCCGTGACCCTAGGCCCGCGGGCGCCTTTCTGGAATTTCGGCCCCGGTGGTATAGGGCGCCACCCGCCCGCGGCTTCGAGCTGCCTGTATTTTTCGAGCGCGGTTTTAAGCTGTCCGTAAACGGGATATTCAGGCAGGAGACCGTTCAGCGATTCCTCCACGGTGCCTTCCGTAGCGGCTTTGACCATTACGTCCCCGAGGTCGATCCGCCTTTCGCCGAATATGAGCTCGAGGTCGATCTGCTCGGGCGTGACCTGGCCGTAATAAAGATCGTTCGCGTAGGTAAGGAAGGAGTTCGAAAACTGGACGTCGAGCTCGGCGAGGTCCGCGGTGTCGGCCTTGCCGTCCGACGATTTAACCTTTTCGAGGACGGCTTCCAGTTGCGTGAGGCCGTAGTCTTCGGGGTCGAGCCCTTCGTAGTAGCCGGCCTTTACCGCTTCTATCAGCTCTTCGGCCTGGCGGGGGTTGCCGTTCTCGTCTATCCATATCGCTTCGTATGCGCGTTTCTGGTAAAAAGCGGGGAGGGCGGGGCTCAGTCTCATGTTCCTGCCGCTTACGGTTATGCTGCGGGCGGCCGCAGAGCTCGTGACCTTCTGATTTATCGCGTTGGTGAGATAATTCCTGTCGTGCGGTGCGGGTGTGGCGACAGCCGCGTCCTGGAGGTCTTCGGTAGCGGTTTTCTGGCCGGAAGGAGCGCACGCCAGAAACACCCCGTTTATCGAGAGCGCGAATACCAGTACAAAGATCCCTTTTCCGGTTATATTCCGAAATTTCCCCATCTTTTTATCCTTTAAAAATGACTGCCTGTAAAAAATCACACCACTTGTATAAAGTGATTTTATAACCCCGTAAAATTAATATTAGCTGATATTTACGCCGCTGTGAATAAAATTTGCGTCGAATCAGCCCGGCATTATTATAATGTCAAACTTATATTTCGGCTATCCGGTATATTAATTTTTTGGTGCGGCGGTTAAAGAACCCTGGTGCCCGGAGTGAGCCTTAAGTCCCTGAAAAGATAGCGTCTTATCTTTCGGGTGGTGGTCTTCGGGAACTCCTCTGTCCTTATGGCGAAATGCCTTACCCTCTTGTAGGGCTCGAGCCCGGCGTTCGCCGCACGGACTTCATCCCGGAGAAGCTCCCAGACGTTCTCGTGCGTCCCGGCGAGGCCTTTCGATCGGAGCCTGAGCCCGGCCTCTTCGAACGAGGGGTATATGACGGCGTGTATGTCCGAGTCGTCCGGGCTGAATACGAGCGCTTCTTCTATGAGGGGCGACTTCGTGAGCTTTTCCTCTATCTCCTCGGGGTGGACGTTCTTTCCGCCCGGGGTTACGATGACCGCCTTCTTCCGGCCGGTAATGTAGAGGTAACCGTCCTCGTCGCAGTATCCGAGGTCGCCCGTGAGGAGCCACCCGTCGGAGGTGAGTGTTTCACCGGTCGCGCCCGGGTTTTTGTAATAACCCTGCATGATGTTCGGGCCGCGTGCCGCGATTTCCCCCACGCCCTCGTCATTCACGTCCCTTATCTCCACCTCGTCGCTGGGTATGACCATTCCGATGCTCCCGGGCTTCGGGTGGGAGAGGGGATTCACCGTTATGAGGGGCGACGCCTCGGAGAGCCCGTAGCCCTGTATGACGTCGATGCCGTATTCCGAAAGCCCGGACGAAACCCATTCCGGGAGCGCGGCCCCTCCGGAGACTATCATCCTTATCCGGTCGAGGCCGAGGCTCTTTCGTATCTTCGCTTGAAGAATGCCCCTCGGCATGAGCCCGGCCGCTATGCGTTTGAGCCCGGTCTGCTGCGCAATCTCGCGCCGGATTCTGAGGCAGAGCTTTTCGAGGATCAGGGGCGCTGTCAGCCATATCGTGGGACGTGCGGAGAGCATGTCTTCGAGTAGCTCCCTCGGCTTCAGTCCGCGGGCGTAGAATACGCTCATGCCGCTCCCGAAGGTCGTGATCAGCCCGCCCGTGCATTCGTACGAATGATGGATCGGGAGTATCGAAAAGGCCCTGTCTGTCGGGAAGTACTCTATCGTCCTGTGTATGTCGTCGACGTTCGAAATGACGTTCCCGTGCGTGAGCATGACGCCCTTCGGGTCGCCCATTGTCCCGGAGGTGAAGAGTATCTCGAGGAGGTCGCCGCGGGTGACGTTCTCCATCGCCGCCCCGTGCGCGTACTTCCCGGGCAGGCCTTCCGTGGATTCCATGGGGATAACGTGCCTTAGCCCGGGCAGCTCGCGGCGTACGGCTTCTATGCCTGCCGCGAACCCTCTCGAGGCTATGAGCGCCTTACACGACGAGAACGACATTATGAATTTGTGGCTTTCGGCGGGGGCCCTTGCGTCGAGCGGCACGGCGACGGCGCCGATCCACGCCAGGGCGAAGAGGGACATCCCCCACTCGGGCCTGTTCTCGCCGAGCAATGCGACGTGGTCTCCCTTTTCTATGCCGAGCTCCCTGAGATGCCTCGCGAGCTTCGTGACGAGCTCGAAGACCCCGGCGTACGTGATCTCCGAAACCCCGCCTCCTACGGGCACGGCGTATGCCGTCCGCCCCGGGTACATGTCGGCGCTCCTGCCGACCAGCTCCGGAAGGGTGCCGATCCCGAGGCTGTCTCTCAGGACGGGGACCTTTCGCGAGGGCCTCGTATGTTCAGTCATGGTTGTCAGGATATCGTCATTTCCTGAAAATGAAAAACGCCCCGGCGGCGAGGAACGCAAAGCCGACGAGATAATTCCATCTGAACTGCTCGTTCAGGTAGATGACGCTGAAGACTGAAAAGACGGTGAGCGAGATTATCTCCTGTATTGTTTTGAGCTCGACGCCCGAAAACTGACCGTAACCGAGCCTGTTGGCAGGGACCTGAAAGCAGTATTCCGGGAGCGCTATGAGCCAGCTCGCGATTATCACGGTCCAAAGCGGGAAGCTCGTGTATTTGAGGTGTCCGTACCAGGCAATGGTCATAAAGATATTGGAAAGCACAAGTAGAAATACCGTTATCATGCTCTCTCGGCTCCTTGCCCCGGAACCCCTCCTTGTTTCCCGGCGGGGCGGAGCAAATGAATTATAAAGTGCCGCGAACCGAATCCAAGGACCGGAAAAAAAATCGCCTCCTTCGCGCGGGCAGAGGCCCGGCCGGCGGCCGTGAGACGGGGCCGCAAGATTAAAATAACCGGGGCAAGGGCCTCGTATCATACGATAAATAGAGGGATATTGCTTGACATCGCCGTGAAAAATACTTATACCTCGTGTATAAGGTACTGTTATTAAACGAAATGGAGGAATGGTCAAATGATTGGATACGAGGGATGCACAAGGCTCGCCGCATGGTTGGTCGTCGCGGCGATTTTTTTACTGGGCCCGGCCGTGGGCGATAAGACGCAGGCGCAGTCCGAGGAGGCCTCCACGGGAGGCGGGGGGGTTCTCTTCATACTGGACGGCTCGGGCAGCATGGCCGCGCAGATAGACGGCAAGCCCAAGATGGACGTCGCCAAGGAAGTCATGATTAACGCGATAAAGGGGCTGCCGGACGACGTGAACATAGGGCTCGAGGTTTACGGGCACAGGAGCAAGGGCGACTGCGACGACATAGAGATGCTGGCCGAAGTCGGCCCGACCGATAAAGCGGCGCTCATAGAGAAAATAAATTCGATAAAGCCGATGGGCAAGACCCCCATCACCAAGTCGTTCGAGATAGCGGGCGAGAAGCTCGCCGCGACGGAGGACGAGACTACTATAGTACTCGTCAGCGACGGCGAGGAGACATGCGAGGGCGACCCGTGCGCGCTCGTAAAGAGCCTTAGGGAAAAGGGTATTAACGTGAGGGTGCACGTCGTGGGGTTCGACGTCGGCGACAAGGAGAAGGAGCAGCTTAGCTGCATAGCCGAGGCGGGCGGAGGGAAGTATTTCGCCGCCGACAGCGCCGCCCAGCTCGAAGAGGCGCTCGCCGAGGTGGAGCAGGAAGTGGCCGTAAAGAAGGCCCCCGAGCCGGCGCAGAATATCCTTCCCACGGGCGGTGACAAGACGGGCAGCGCCGTCGCTCTCGAGCCCGGGGATTACGTGACCGGGCACGAAATAGAAAAGGCCGCCCACGAATACTTCGCCGTAACGGTGAAGCCCGGTCAGACGCTAAGCGTCACGTTCAGGACCGCGGACGATGGTAACGGTTACGCCGGAGCGGCGATATACGACCAGGGGGGAAACCAGCTCGTTAAGGACACCGTCATAGGAGGGAAGGGCGTTCAGAAGGAGATAAGCTGGATGGCGGCCTCGGGAGAGGATGAGTACACCTATTACTTCAGCGCCGGGAACGAATACGATACTATCGCCGAGGGCACTTCCTATTCGATAAAAATCGACGATTACTTCGACATCGAAAGCGGTAAGGACGCCGGCGCTACGTTCGACGACACGCTCGGTATAGAGCCGGGGAAGCATGCGGGTTATCTCTCGGGCCCGTGGGGAAGCGACGAGAAGGACTATTACACGATACCGATGACCGCGGAGCAGAAGCTCGGCATCAAGCTTACCCCCGAGACCGAAACCGGGTTCGAGATAACGATTTACGATCAGGACAGGGTGAGGAAGGTGCAGAAGGGCTCGGCCAACGCGGGCGCGATCGTGAGGCTCGACTGGACCGCGCCCGAGGACCAGGAAGTCGTATATATCCTGATCGAGCCCGGCGCCGCTCCCGGCAGGACTTCGGCCAACAAGTACGACTTCGACCTCAAGGTCGAATAGGCGCACCACATGCGCAGGATATCGAAGTAGCGATGCATGGCCGTTATCGCCTGGCGCGCTGACGGCGGCTTTAGCGACTACGGTGCTATGTCGAAAAAACGGCACTGCGTGTCCGGCGGCTCGCAGCCGCTGGCAATCGAAGTTGCAACGTCATTGCTATTATCGCTTGCCGCGCTCCAGATGATTATGGCAACTATCATGCTACGTCGAGAAAGACACTACGTGTCCGGCGCGCGTTCAGGATTGGCGACGTAGCGGGCTGGAGATTCGAAGCGCCCTTCGCGCGTCTGCCGGGTAGGATGAGTTATAACGGAGGTTCGGTGAATCAGGATAGCCGGAGCACGTCGAGCACGTCGGGAAAGACGGGGATGATATAATCGGGCTCGGGGTCGAGTCCCTCCGTGTTTTCGTTCCGGCTGTTGAGCCAGACGGAATCCATGCCGGCGTTCTTCGACCCGGCGACGTCGGCGTGAAAATTATCGCCGGTAAAGAGCGACACGTCGGGGTCGGCGCCCATGGCTTTAAGAGCGTCCTCGAATATAACGGGGCTCGGCTTCCTCCAGCCGACCTCCTCCGATATTATCACCCTTTCGAAGAATCTCATAAGCCCGAACTTCTCAATGAGGGAATAAGCCGTCGGGGCGTAGTCGAAGTTGGACACTATCGCCATCCTGTAATTTGCGTCCCTGAGGGCGGAGAGCGCCGATTCGTTTTCGGGCGGGAACGAGACGGCCGAAGCCAGCCCGCTCATGTGGGCTCTGACCATATCGTCGGCGAGCGCCGCGCCTTCGCCGCCCCCGGCCAGGTCCATTTTGGAGAGCATCATGAGGAACCTGTCGCGGTTGGGATATTCCCTGTTCTCGGCGAGCTTTAAATCCTGAAACTCCCTGTAGCTCGTTATGAAGTGGTCGTAGAACTCGGGGAAGGGCACATCGGGGCAGCGCCTTCGGAATACCTCGTAGACCTCTTTACTCGTCGTCCGCGCCCGGACGCCGCTTAGCTCGACGAGGGGCAGGTTAGTGAAGCTGAAGTTTATTACCGTATCGAAAAGGTCGAAGAAAAGTACGTCGTATTTTTTCATGAAATCTCCGTGGGGTGGCCCCGGGGGATCGGCCCGGCCTCAACCCTCGCGGGCCCTTTCGAGGATTACCTCTATGATCTTGCCGTGCACACCGAGGGGATCGGTGACGCGGTAGGCGACGCCCGGATGTTTCTCCGCCGCCGCTTCTACCATGGCGGGGATGTCCCTCGTGGAATGCCTCCCCGGCGAGAGGAAGTACGGATGGACTACGACGCTCCCCGCGCCTTCGCTTACGCATGCGTCGAAGGCCTGCTCTATCGTGGGCTCGGCCAGCTCCATGTGGCAGTATTTCACTATATCAAAGCCGCTTTCCCTGGACTCCAGGAGACGTGCCACCTCGGCGAGCATGTCGTTGGCTTCGCCGACGGTGCTCCCGTGATCCACGATTATGAGCGCTTTCCTGTTCATTTTTTTCTTCGGGCGTCAGATATGTTGCCGGGCGGACATGCGGTGCAGAAACTACCCGCCGTTTACGGTGTTGAGCCTGACGGCTTCGAGCACTATCTCGGCGGCCCTGTAGAATTCTTCGAGCACGAGGTGCTCGTTTACGGTGTGGAGCTCGTACATGCCAGTTCCGAGGTTTACGCACTCGACGCCCATTTTGTTAAAGAAATTCGCGTCGCATCCGCCGCCGCTGGTGTGGGGGGCTATCGAGTACCCGAGGTTGTTTACGGCGCCGGTCACGAGCCTGGCCGGTATCGACGTAAGGGGGACGTCCATCCTGTCGTACGTTCTCTCTATCTTCTCGTCTAGCCGCGCGGTGTACGTGACGCCGTCGGCCGAAAGGTCGTCGTGCAGCGTGACCTCGTATTTCGAAACCGTATCGTGAAAACACCCTCTCATGTGGCTGACCTGGGAATCGAGCTTCTCTTCGTTGTGGCTCCTGGCCTCTCCGACGACGTGTACTAGGTTGGGGACTATGTTGGTAGCCCGGCCGCCCTCGATTATGCCGATGTTGGCGGTCGTAATGTCGTCTATCCTCCCGAGCCTCATCTGCGCTATGGCTCGGCTCGCGATCTCTATTGCACTTATGCCGTTTTCGGGGCAAAGCCCGGCGTGCGCTTCGAGCCCGTGCACGAGGAATTCCATCTTCGCGGCCGAGGGGCACTTGAGCACGAGCCTCGCCGGAGTGCTGCTGTCGAGGACTATGCCGTGCTTCGATCTGAATTTGCTTATGTCAATGTGTTTCGCCCCGAGAAGGCCGATTTCCTCGCATATGGTAAATGCAATCTCTATATCGCCGTGGGGGATGTTTTTTTCCCTGAGCGTCCTCAGAACCTCGACGATGACGGCGATCCCGCTCTTGTCGTCGCTTCCCAGAATCGTCGTGCCGTCGCTCTTCATTACGCCGTTCTCGACGCGGGGTTTTATTCCCTCGCCCGGCCCGACGGTGTCCATGTGTGCGGAAAGAAGGAGGGGAGGGGCCCCGCTCTTGTTGCCCTCGAGGCTGACTATAAGGTTTCCGACATTGCCGCCGACCTTTTCCCCGGCGGCGTCGTAGAAGCATTCCGCGCCGAGCTCTTTCATCTCCTTTTCGAGCCTGAGCGCGACCTCCCTTTCCATCCTGGAAAGGCTGTCGATCCTGATGAGCTCCATCGCGTGCTCTGTCATCCTGTTTTTATCTATCATGGTTTGTCCCGGTTGTTCTGGCTGTAGTCAGTATAACCCAAGTGCCGTGACTTTAGAAACGCACCCCGGAATCGGGCGTGGCCGCGGGGTATGGGTCTACGCCCCGGGAATTGCGGGCCTGACCGGGCGCAAATATCCCGCTGGTAAAACCGCTCACGCGATTTTGCCGTCTAACGCTGATGACATGTCGGCAGGCAGTCTAAAACGCTTCAGGCTTCTTTGACTATGCTTTTAAGGGTCTCAATCACGCTATAGATGCCGGGCTTGTGGAGGGAATAAATCCTGTTCTGTCTGATCTTCTGCTCTGTGATGAGTCCTGCTTCCTTAAGTATCTTCAAATGATTAGAAACTGTAGGCTGCGATATAGAGAATCTGCGTGCTATATCTCCGGCGGACGCGTCATTCTCGCCGAGAATGGCGAGAATCGTACGTCTGCGCTCGTCACTCAATGCTTTAAAGCGGCATCCCATATATACATCCCCCTCATAATTCCGGATTGGCTAAATTAGAAATTATTCTAAATTATAGTTCGAAGGAAAGCAAGTCGTCGATCAGAGGCTTGCGTGTAGATACCACAACCTCATGCCCCCGTCAATAAAGCGCGAAAAGCGTTTCCCTTCCATATTGGCACGGAGAGGGAAGACCGCTCCCGACGCTAGGCCTTCGTTATGGCGGCGTCTACGGACCACAGCCCCCCGCCCCTGATGAGCACGACGAGGGCCAGCCCTATGGCCAGGATGTGGAACTCGAACCCTTCCCCCGCCTGTGTCCCCGTCCAGTTCATGAAGAAACCGAATTTTACGTGCACGGTTAAGATGGCCCCGAGCATGATAATGGTGATCCCGAGCGCGGCCAGGCGGCTGAGGAAGCCGAGTATGAGCCCGAGGGCGCCGAAGGCCTCGCCTATGATAATGAGGACTGCGAGAAATGCCGGCAGCCCGCTGCCGACGAAATAATCGACTGTCGCCGTAAATCCGGCCCCGCCGAACATTCCGAGCAGTTTTTGAAGCCCGTGAGGAAGAATCACTATACCCAGCGCAAGCCTCGCGACGAGAGCGCTTGCGTCGTCCTCCGTCCGGAATATCGACCTCAGCATAGGTGCCTCCCCGAAAGCTGTTCTTGAATAAAGTCTATATTATTTCCGTGTTTATATCCAAGTGCCGGATTTTCCGGAATGCCTTACGGGTGAACAGCCGGGTTTTTTGTTTGCAGGTGTACCGGACCGCCATTTTCTCCGATCCCCCGGTCCACGAGTCCGAAAGAAAAAGAAGCCGTGGAAGGGGAGCAGGGCGGTGTGGGGTTCGCTTTATGGGCCGGTACCGGTGCATCTTTTCCGGTATATGTATAGAGCATATTACATATTTTATATATGTAATATATCTTCTATTGCCTACTCGGCCGGCTGCCGCAAGTCATCTCATCCAATCCTTGAATTTTCCCTCGAAGGAGGCTTTAGGGTAGCTAATGTGGAACTTTAGAGGTAAGCATAATATCATAAAACAGATTAGATAAGTGTTCTAATATTCTGTAACAACACCAAAAAATAACTTCAGTATCGTAATTAACTGTTTTTGCGCTTCTTTATGTTTGAATATTTCCCGGTTTTGATTTTAAAGACGGAAAACAGGTCCTCCGAATAACCCTCTGTAATCAAAGAATAAGTGCCCCCTAATGTAAAGTATAGGTTTTGCGGAAAACTTAAAGGAAAAATCGGCCTGAAACGCGGGAAAAAGCATAGAACGTATATCAGGGCTATAAATACATCCTCGATCAACCCGATATGGGGGCTATGAAGTATATATACTTTATCTGTTAAGGCGTATATATAACGGGTATTTTTCATAGATAACCGGTTTGTTTTTAGATACTTCGAGTACAACTTGAGGCTATATTCGTCAAGACGGCTAAAGGGGTTTTTCGAGGCTGGAAAGCGCTCTCTCTTCTATCCTTATCCTTCTCCGGAGGGCGAGGAGGTTGAGCACCGTGAATACCGCGGCGGTGATGTAGCACGAGAAGATGAGCGGTATGACGGCGATTTCTATGACGACCGATATATAATTCGGATGCCTGAGATGCCTGTAGGGGCCCTTTGTCACGAGCTTCTCGCCCGGGACGATCAGTATCCTCGTGTTCCAGAATTTCCCGAGGCTCCGTATGGCCCAGTACCGGAGGAGCTGCGCCGCTACGAAAACGCATACGAGCGGGAGCCAGTAGGGAGAGAGCGGCCTTCCAAGGAGGAAGTACTCGGCGGCAAAGGATACGAGAAAGGCCGTGTGCATGAGGACGATGACCCTGTAGCCCCGGGCGTCGTATTCGACTGCCCCTTCGCTTCTTAGGGCCTTCTCGTTCCTCTTCGCGAGCATGAGCTCGCCGAGCCGCTGGAGGACTATGAGTATGAGAAAGAGAAGGAATATCTTCATGCGGATTCGAACAGTACGAGCTCCGAGCTGAATCCCGGCCCGAGGGCCGAGATAATGCCGTGCTCCTTTTCTCCGAAGTCGTTGCCTTCGATGACCTCTTTTAATACGTACAGCACCGTGGGGGACGACATGTTGCCGTGCTCGCGGAGGACCTTCCTCGAGTATCCGAACGCGCCTTCTTCGAGCCCGAGCGCCGCCTCGTATTCGCTAAGCACCTTGGGCCCGCCCGGATGGACGGCAAAGTGCCCGAGGCCGGAAGCGGAAAGCCCGCGCGGACCCAGGAGCTCGTCTATATTTTCGCTGATCCTCTCTCTGACGATGTTCGGTATCTCTTTACTGAATATGGCGCGGAGGCCGTCGTCCACTACCTCCCAGCCCATAATGCCGAGCGTGTCGGGCCATGTGGTCGAAAGGGTGCGGGTCATGCGCACCCTGGCCTTGCCGTAGAGCCTGTGCCCCTCGCCCGCGACGAGCACGGCCGCCGCCCCGTCGGAAAAGAGGGCGAGCGAGACGACGTTACTCTTCGAGTAATCGTCGTCGTGAAAGGCGAGGCTGCACATCTCGGCCGCTACGAGAAGGACGGCGCTTTCGGGAAAAGCCCTGGCGTACTCGAACGCCCTGCTCATGCCCGCCGCCCCGCCGGCGCACCCGAGCCCCCATATCGGGGTTCGTTTGACATGCCTGTCGAGGCCGAGCTCGTTCAGTATGAGCGCGTCGGCCGACGGAGCCGAAATCCCGGTGCTTGTCACGAATATAATGTGATCGAAGTCGCCGTAACCGGCCCCGGCGCTTTCGATGCAGGCCTTTATCGCGGGAATCGACAGCGCGGCTACGTTCGCGGCGTAGGATACCGACCTTTCCTTAAAGCTCTTGGGCGTTTCGAACCATTCGGCCGAATGTATGAAATGGCGGGAATCTATAAGGGAATTGTCGAAAACGTCGAGAAGCCTCCCGAAGTCCCGGCCCTTTTTGAGGAAGAGGGCGCGCGCAAGCTCCTTGAGCTCCGTCTGCGAGTACGCATGAGGAGCGTCGCTGGTCCCTGCAGATACTATTCCGGGCATAACGCTTCTCCGGGAGCCAGCCGAGCCGGTTCCGCTCGCCGGCTGAGCGTCTCGGGGTTAAAGATAGAAGGCCGCTTCCGGGAGCTCGTACCGGAAACGGCCTGTGGTCGATTGAATTCAGATCGAGAGCCGTGTAACTAAACGCATCCTTCGCGATGCGCTCATCTATCCGGCCGTCAAGCTCGCACGTTCTGGCTGTTTTTCCCCGTCAGCGAGGTGAGAAAGAACTTCATGTTATTTATCTTCTCGCTGTTTAAGGAATATAGCCGGTTTTGTCTGACCTTGCGCTCGTTGACAATATCGGCTTCCTTCAAAATTTTGAGATGATTCGAAATGGCGGGCTTGGATATATCGAACTTGCTTGCGATATCTCCCGCTGCACTCTCGCCCTCGCTTAAAAACTCGAGGATCTTCCTTCTCGTATCATCGGCAATGGCTTTGTACGGGCAACCCATTACAATTACCTCCTTACTAAATTGAAAGATTTTATGTTCAGTATTAATTTACCTAATATTGACGGCCGGAGCCAGCAAAATTTTCATTTCGGTATATTAAATAACTTTTATTGTATATAGTCATATCCAATCCCGGCTCGCCGGTTCGAAAAGTAAAGGGTTTTTCGGTAAATCGGGTGCGGCTCCACGTGCTTACAATTACGTGCTTGTATGCTAAGATTAGATAATCCGTTGTGCTATTAAATAATATATAGAGCGAAGGAGCATATAACAATTGAAATTTGTAATCGGAAAGGAAAACATAAAGAAAGTTAAAGCAGATGCTCTCGTCCTGGGGATGCTGAAGGGCGAGGGGATATCCGGCGATTTGAAGGAAATAGATAAGGTCCTGGGCGGCGAGCTCGAAACGCTGATCGAGTCCGAGAAATTCGACGGAGAGGCGGGGAAGGCGGTCCTTCTGGGCTCGACCTTCGGGCGCATAGCCGTGAAGCGCGTTCTCGTCGTCGGACTCGGCGGGAAGCGCGGTTTGGGCGCGGTCACTTTAAGAAAAGCGGGCATTGTATCGGCCAAGAGGCTCAGGAAGTCGTCCGCGTCGATTGCCTTCAGCCCGAGGTTCTCGAACAAACCGGGATACGCGAGGGCGCTTTCGGAAGGCCTTTACCTGGGCGCGTACGAATTCAACAAGTACAAGACGAACGGCGAGGGCGGGAGCAGGCTGTCGGATATAATCCTCTCCTCGGACGGTCTCACCGAAAAGCGGCTCACCGCGGAGACCGCCCTTGCAAGGGCCGTGGGGGAGTCGACGAATCTCGTCCGCGACCTCGTGAACGAGCCCCCCGTTTACATGACGCCTGCGAAGCTCGCCGAGACTGCCCAGGGCATAGCCGAGGAGGGCGGCCTCAAGTGCGAGATTTTCGGCCCGGAGGAGATAGACAGGCGCGGCATGCGGGGCATCCAGGCCGTCACGAGCGGGAGTGACCGGGAGCCGAGGTTCATTCACCTCACGTACGAGCCCTCTAAAAAACCGGCGAAGACCGTAGCCATAGTCGGGAAGGGCATCACGTTCGATTCGGGCGGCCTCTGCATAAAGCCCGCCGACAGCATGCGCACGATGAAGATGGACATGGCGGGCGCAGCGGCTGTGCTCGGGGTTATGAAGGCGCTGCCGGCGCTTAAGCCGCGCGTCCGGGTTCACGGGCTCGTAGCATCGTGCGAGAACATGACCGGCCCCGGGGCATACAAGCCGGACGACGTCATCAAGGCGTATAACGGTAAGACGATAGAGGTCATAAATACCGACGCCGAGGGGCGTATAGTCTTATCCGACGCGCTCTCGTATGCAGTCGAGCTGAAGGCGGCCGAAATCGTAGACATGGCGACCCTGACGGGGGCCTGCATCGTGGGCCTCGGACTTTATACGGCCGGCCTCATGAGCAACGACGCCGGGCTCGCCGGGAAGATTCTCGAGGCTTCGAGGGAAGCCGGCGAGAAGATATGGGAGCTTCCCTTGGACGATGAGCTAAGGCCCGAGATAAAGAGCGACGTCGCCGACATAAAGAACGCCGGCAGCAGGTGGGGCGGGGCGATAACGGCGGCGATGTTCCTCGAAAACTTCGTCGGCGAAACCCCGTGGGCCCACATAGACCTTGCCGGGCCTGCCTATGCGGAGAGGGAAGGGGAATTCTACCCGAAAGGCGGGACGGGGTTCGGCGTGAGGACAATACTGGATTATATCCTCGGTCTTTAGGATTCGTCCGGCATAATAATATAGATACCCGCAAGTCTTTCGTTACGGACGGTACAGGTATGAATCCTTTGAGTCCTTTGGGACGCTATAACTTTTTGGACCTCGAGCTCTCGGGCGACATCCCCGACGAGCCGGGGAAAAAGATGCTCGGTTTTATAGGCGGGGAGCTTCCACTTTTTTCGGGCGACATAGAGCGCGTGCTCACCGGGGCCGAACGCACGGAGGGCATACGCGGCGTGATACTCCGCATAAAGACCCTCGCAATAGGCGTCGGACGGGCGAATTCCTTGAGAAGGCGTCTTGCGGGGATTAAAGCCGCCGGCAAAAGGATAATCGTATATCTCGAAGACTGCGGGAACGCCGAGTATCTTGTGGCCTCGGCCGGGGACAGGATTTATGTCTCCCCGTGGGCGACGCTCAATCTGGTCGGCCTCGCCGCCGAAGTATCTTTCTTTAAGGACACCCTCTCCAAGCTCGGCATAGACGCCCGGATAAAGGGGCTCGGCGAGTACAAGAGCGCCAGGGACACGTTCACGAGGGATTCCATGTCGCCCGCCCACAAGGAGATGGTGGAGTCCATACTCGGGAGCCTTTCGGCCGAGCTCGAAAGCGCCGTGGCCGAGGGGCGGGGCATGAGCCCCGGCGAGGTGAAGAAGAAGATAGACAGCGCGCCATACACCGCAAAAGAGGCTACTGCGGAGAATCTTGTCGATGGAATAGCCTATGAAGGCGACATCAGGGATAGGGCTGGGGATGAGGCAGGACTTAAGGTATGCGCAATATCTGCCCGCAAATACAATAGATATCTAAGACTTAAAGAAAAACTTTCAGGTTTTGGGAGAGCCTTCACGGGCTCTCAGCAGGTGGTTGCCGTCCTCGCCTGTACCGGCGCGATAATGAGCGGCCCCGGAAGGGGCTCGGGCGCGAAAACCATCCGTTCCGGCCCTGTCTTAAAGCTCCTCGGGCAGATATCGAAGGATAAAAGCGTGAGGGCGCTCGTGTTGAGGATATCCTCACCGGGCGGGTCCGGCATAGCCTCGGACGTCATAAGGGAAAAGCTGAAGCGCGTGTCCGAGAAGATGCCCGTCGTCGTATCCATGTCGGACGTCGCGGCGTCGGGCGGGTACCTCGTTTCGCTCGGGGCGCGCTCGATAGTCGCCGACCCCATGACGCTCACCGGCTCAATCGGTATCGTCTACGGCAAGTTCGACGTGAGCGGTCTCAAGAAGAAGCTCGGAATCAATACGGAGCTGATGCCGTCCTCGAAACACTCCCTCATGTACTCTTCGGCCAGGGGGTTTACGGAGGACGAGGAAGAGAGGCTCGACGAGATGATGAGGATTTACTACGACAGCTTCGTCGGCTCCGTTTCCGAGGGCAGGAATATGGACAGGGCCCGGGCCGAATCGGCGGCCGGGGGGAGGGTGTGGACCGGGGCGCAGGCAAAGGAGCTCGGCCTCGTCGACGAGCTCGGCGGCCTCCACGACGCGATCTCGCTCGCCTCGAAAGAGGCGGGTATTCCGGACGGGAAGCTCCCTCACGTAAAGTATTATTCCGTCGACAGGGGGTTCAGTCCGACGTCGCTTTACGGGGCCGAGGCACTCTCGGGACGGGCTGCGTTTCTTATGGATCTCGCTGAAACACTTACGCGGGAAAGCTTCATTGCGGTCATGCCGTATAGAATCGATATAAGGTGAGCGACCGAATCCGCGCGGCTTCTCTCTCCGGCGGGTTTTTCAGGGGTCAAAGCAGGTGCTGTCCGCCATGTCCGGTTTCGTTGCCGGGCGCGCCGGCGTGAAGCTGTCAGGCCGCCGCCCGCCTTCTCCTCATCGCGACTGCGGCCGAGACGCCGAAAAGGGCCGCGAGTATAATTGCCCCCCACTGGTTCAGGGTAGGTATGTTGGCGACCGGTAGTGGCGGCACCGGAGGCACGGGGCCTATGAAAATGCCGAATGCTATGGGACCGTTCCCCACCGGCACGGTGTCGATGACTGTATTCGAGGCCGTGTTTATGACGGATACGTTATTCGAGCCCTGATTAGCCACGTAGACGCGGGTGCCGTCGGGCGTAACAGCGACGCCATCGGGCAGTTCCTCCATCGGCACCGTGGCAACGACTGTATTCGAGGCTGTGCTTATGACGGATACTGCATCTGTATCCGCATTAGCCACGTAGACGCGGGCGCCGTCGGGGGTGACAGCGACGCCAATGGGAAAGTTCCCCACCGGCAGCGTGTCGATGACCGTATTCGATGCGGTGCTTATGACGGATACGTTATCCGAAAAGAGATTGGTCACATAGACGCGTGCGCCGTCGGGCGTGACCGCGACGCCAATGGGGAGGCTTCCCACCGGCACGGCGGCAACCACTGTATTCGAGGCGGTGCTTATAACGGATACGTTATTAGAACCCTGGTTAGCCACGTAGACGCGTGCGCCGTCGGGCGTGACCGCGACGCCAATGGGGAAGCTTCCCACCGGCACCGTGGCGACGACGGTATTCGAGGCGGTGCTTATGACGGATACGTCGTCTGAATCCGCGTTGGCCACGTAGACGCGGGCGCCGTCGGGCGTAACCGCGACGCCCCCGGGAGCGTCTCCCACCGGCACGGTGTCGACGACCGTATTCGAGGCGGCGCTTATGACGGATACGTTATCCGAAAAGAGATTGGTCACATAGACGCGGGCGGCGTCGGGGGTAATCGCGACGCCCTGGGGAAGGTCTCCCACCAGCAGCGTGGCAACCACGGTGTTGGTCCCCGTATCTATAACCGAAACGGTGTCGTCAACTCCATTCGTTATGTATGCGAACGGTTGTGCGCCGGCTTCCGCCGAGATAGCGAATATAGACGCGAGTAGCAAGAGCAAGTATCTGACCGGCATTGCCGCGTCCCCTGTGAGATGTGATTTTAAATCTTTCTGTCTTCCCTCTCACGACGTTCGGCATGAAAGGGCGATTTCATCACATGTAAAACGAAGGCCCGGACGCCTAGGCTCCGTACACACTTATCCGGATATCTATGCGCACCGCTCTAAGCTACAATATCTGATTTTGCATGTCAAGAGAAAATTGAATTATGGGGAAATATTAAAATTAGTTAAGCCGTGAGCAGACTTAACCGGCTGTCACCGTTTGAGATCGAGGCCGCGGCCGGGCGTAATGAATCGGGCTCCGCTACTTGGACTCGCTCTTTATGTTGAGCGGGGGGGCCGCCGAAAAGAATTCGAGCCAGTCGATGAATTTCGGGTCCTTTCCTTCCACGATGTCGAAGAACCTCGACTGGAGCCGCTTGGTTATCGGCCCGGGCTTTCCCTTGCCTATGGTGCGTTTGTCTACTTCCCTTATGGGGGTGATCTCGGCGGCCGTTCCGGTGAAAAAAGCCTCGTCCGCTATGTAGAGCTCGTCGCGCGTGAAGCGCTCGGCCTCGACCTCGATGCCCTCGTCCCGGGCTATCTTGATGACGGAATCCCTGGTTATGCCCTCGAGTATGGATGTGAGGGGAGGGGTCTTGAGCTTGCCGTTCCTGACTATGAATATATTCTCGCCGGAGCCCTCGGCGACGTAGCCCTCGCTGTCGAGGAGTATGGCTTCGTCTGAGCCGTAGGATGTGGCCTCGAGCTTTGCGAGGACGGAGTTGATGTAGTTGCCGCTAAGCTTGGCCTTGGTCATGAACGAATTTACGCCCATTCTGGTGTAGGAGGAGACCTTGGCGCTTATGCCCTTCGAAAGCGCGCCTTCGCCTAGATACGTCCCCCACGGGTATGCCGCGATCGCGAGGTGTATGGGATTGTCGCCCGGATGAAGGCCTATCTTGCCCCCGCCGATGTAGGCTATCGGACGTATGTACGCCTCTTCGAGATAGTTGACGTTCAGGAGCTCGATGATGGCGTTGTGTGTTTCTTCCTTCGAAAAGGGGATGTCGATATGGGCGATGTGCGCCGATGCGTAGAGCCTGTCCACGTGCTCCGGAAGCCTGAACACCGCCGAGCGCTCGCCTGTGCACCTGTATGCGCGGATCCCCTCGAAGGCCGCAACGCCGTAGTGTAGTGTGTGAGTCAGTACGTGTACCTGCGCGTCTTCCCACGAGACGAACTCACCATCGAACCATATCTGATAAGGCTTGCCGGTCATGCCGAATGCTCCTGTCACACCTGCCTGGTATTTGTATATTGTATAAAATATTCCTTTTTTTCAAGGAAATTGTCAAGTGTCTAATTTTCATATTTCTTGACTGCGCGCCGTTTCTTCGAATAATTATAATACTTATGCCCGGTAAACAGGAAAGCGAAGCGCCCGGCCAGGTTACTATAAAAAAATACAGCAACCGAAGGCTCTACGATTCGACCAATAAGCGCTACGTTACGCTCGAAGACATAGCTGCGCTCATTCGCGATGGGAACGAGGTAAAAGTCATCGATTCCCAGACCGGGGCCGACATATCCAAGGTGATACTGATACAGGTCGTGCTCGAAAGCGAAAAGAACAAGGAAGACATACTCCCCGTTTCGTTTCTGCACATGCTTATAAAGTACGGCAACAAGGTCGCCAAGGACTTTTTCGAGAACTATTTCCTGATGATGTTCCAGCCTTACTTCTCCGTGCAGGAGAACTTCAAGAAGAACGTGAAGCTCTGGCAGGAGATGGGATGGTTCCCGCCCGGGATGCCGATGCCGCCGGACATGGAGAACTTCAAGCCGGGCGATTTCATGCCGGTCGCCGGCTCTGAGAAACCCGACGGCGATTCCGCGGCGGAGCGCAAGGCGGCCACGCCCTACGCCGAGAAAGCCAGCGAAGTCGATCTTCTTATGGAGAAAATCAAGGAGCTCGAAAAGAAGGTCAAATCTCTCGACGAGAAGTAGTAGCCAATCCCGCCGGTCGGCCGATCGGCGCCTTATCTTCCGGTGCCGGACTTATATATATAAAACGGGCCTAGTCGATTTCGATGCGGGAAGCGTCTACAGTGCTGCTGGATATGAGGTCGCCCTGTATTTCGACGTTTCGTCCCACGAGTATGTCCTCGCAGTCGACTTCGTCCCCGTCTATTATAAGGTCGGTCGAGTTCGATATCTGGATTACGGCGACCCTGGTGCCCTGGTCGTTCCTGGCCTCGACCTGCATGGAGCCCGTGTTTCCGGTGCAGTTGTTCTGGGTTACCTCGGCGTCGAACGTGACTTCGGGATAAGTATTATCGAGCTTTACCACTCCGCTTTCGAGCGTGACGCCACCGAGCTCGACCAAGGCCGTGGGGAATATCTCTACGCCGTACGACCCGAGGAGCATTCCTGCCTCGCTCGTGAATTCGAGGAGCGCCGTTCCGGCAATCGGGCCTTCTATCGAAAAGAATCCGTCGTCGTCCGTGACGCCCGATTCGAGCGCGACGCCGTCCACGGAGACGTCGACGATTATGCCTTCGAGGGGCTCGTCGGGTATTACCTCTACTACGGAGCCCTGGATGGTTTCAACTTCGCTCCCCCCGCCGCCTCCGCCTCCGCCGTTGTCGCCCCCTCCGCCCCCGAATTCCACGTCGCAGCCCCCTATGGCGAAGAGCGCAATCGCGAGGATGGCAATCACCCCTTTGGGTAGAATTCTTCCGCAGCCTTTAAACATTAATCCTCCTTTATTTCCGGCCGGTAAATCCTCAAATTCCTTGATTTTATATTATACCCACACGTCCGGGGATTTCATACGGGATCATTAGCGGCGCCGCGCATCTCATGGTACGATAGCATAGCTTGTAAGAAGGTGCGTTCATGGATTCATCCCCGAGAGTACTTTTCATCAACCATTCTATAAGGGACGGCGGCCCGGGAAAGAGCCTTTTTTATATCCTGAAGTTCTTAGGCAGGGAGAAGCTGACGCCGTGCGTTCTCATACCGAAGGACGACGTGTTCTCGGAGCGGCTCAAGGCCGCGGGGCTCTACGAGAACATAATAATCGACGGGAGGTTCCCCGAAAACCTGAAGCGCCCCTGGTTCTCCGGCGGAGGGGTGCCCGCGCGCATCGCGTCGCTCGTTCTGAACATACTCGACCTCGCCTCGCTCGTAATCACCTCGCCCGTGTGGCTGAGACGGCACAAAATCGACGTCATATATTGCAACGGGACGCAGGCCAAGGTAGTCGGGGCGATAATGGGGCTCATAAACGTAAAGCCCGTCGTGTGGCACGTGAGGAACATACAGCAGACGCGGCTCCTCGGGACGATTATCAACTCGCTCGCGGCGCTGCCGTCGGTAAAACGGATAATATGCGTTTCGGGAGCGGCCGCTGCGCAGTTCCCGTACGGAAGGGACAAGATAACGGTCGTCTACAACGGGACGGACGTCGGCGATTACGATCCCGCAAAAACGGCCGGGGAGCTGAGGGAGGCGTACGATATTCCGGCGGGAACGGTCGTCGTAGGCAGCACGGGGAGGATAGTTCCGCGTAAGGGGTACGACCTTTTCATCGAGGCCGCCGCCGCGGCCATAAGGGAATACGGCGGGAGGGAAGGGGGGCTCAAGTTCGTAATCGTCGGCGATACCCCTTACTTTTTCGAGGGCGATCACCTCGCTTACCTGAAAAAGCTCGTCGCCGAAAAGGGGCTCGAGGAGAATTTCATTTTCACCGGATACAGGGATGACGTGAGGCCGTGCCTTAAGGATTTCGACGTGTTCGTCATCCCGTCGAACTACCCCGACCCGTTCCCGCGCTCCGTCATAGAGGGGATGTCGTTCGCGCTGCCTGTCGTCGCGTTCAAGGCGGCGGGCGGCATAGTCGAGGCCGTGGACGACGGCGTTACGGGGATACTGTGCGCGCCTGGGGATACGGAGGAGATGGGGAAGGCCATAGCGAAGCTCGCCCTCGACACGGGCCTCAGGAAGAGGATGGGCGAGGCCGGTCGCGAGCGCGTGATTTCGAAATTCTCGGCGGAGGCCGTAGCCCGCGAGGTGGAAAAGAATATATTCCTCGCCCTGGGCAGGCCGCCTGAAGGGTAGCGTAGCCGGATTCTGATGCCGCTAATCTTTATTGCGCGCCGAGCGGAACAGGATTTTAACCGGCGTGCCTTCGAGGGTGAACTCTTCCCTCATGCGTGATTCGAGAAAGCGCTTGTAGTTTTCGGGGACGCCCTTTATATCGTTCGTGAAAATGACGAACGTCGGCTGCTGCGTGAGCGGCTGTGATATGTAGTAGAACTTTATTTCCTTTCCCTTGTATATCGGCGGCGGGTTCGAGCCGGTTATTCGCTTAAGGAATATATTGAGGGTCTTGGTCGGAATGCGGCACGAAAAATTCGCGTAGACCTCGTTCACCTTCTGGAATATCTTCTCGACGCCGCGGCCCGTGAGCGCAGATATTATCATCACGGGGGCGTACGAGACGGCCAAAAGACGCTCCTTTAAAATGCCCTCTATGTCGGGCGTCTCGGCGACTTCCTTCGGGACGAGATCCCACTTGTTCAGGAGCACTATGCACGCGCGTCCCTTGTCGGCTATGAGCTCGGCGAGGCGCGCGTCCTGGTGCGTGGGGCCTTCCCCGGCGTCTATCATCAGAAGCGCTACGTCTGCCTTCTCCATAGCCCTTATCGCCCGGAACACGCTATGCCTCTCGACGGAGAAGCTTATCTTCGATCTCCGCCTTATGCCCGCCGTGTCGATTATGAGATAGGGCCGGCCGCCGCGCTCGATGCGGGTGTCTATAGTGTCCCTCGTCGTCCCCGGGATCGGGCTGGTTATGGACCTTTCCTTGCCGATGATTTTGTTGACGAGTGTCGATTTCCCGACGTTCGGCTTTCCGAGGACCGCTATTTTTATAGCGCCGGTGTCTTCCTCTTCGCCTTCCCGCTCTTCGCTCTCCGGGAGGAGCTCGACTATCCTGTCCAGGAGGTCGTTTATCCTCCGGCCCTGGAGCGCGGATATCTCGATGTAGTCTTCGATGCCGAGCGAGTGGAATTCGAGGGCCGCCTGCTCGTGCTTTTCGTGGTCGATTTTGTTGACCGCGTAGATGACCGGTTTCCCTGATCTTCTCAGCAGCCCTACGACGTCCGAGTCGTGCGGCATGACGCCTTCCTTGCCGTCGAGGACGAAGATTATGACCTCGGCTTCGTCGAGCGCTATAGTTATCTGGTTCTTTATGAGAGACGGATAGAGCTCTTCGTCCTCGGGGTCGAACCCGCCCGTGTCGACGAGACTGAATTCCCTCCCGTCCCATTCGGCGTCGGCGTATATCCTGTCCCTCGTGACCCCGGGTATGTCTTCGACGATGGATTTTCTCTCGCCGATGAGGCGGTTGAAGAGTGTGGATTTTCCGACGTTCGGTCTTCCGATTATTGCGACGAGCGGCAGGTTCTTGCGCTCGGCCGCGGCTTTATTCTTTTTCATATGAGTATCGAGGGCCCGCGTGTCCGTTACAGGCCCGGGGCCCGTTATCCGCTTATATTGTTTATGGATTCGGGTTATTCAACCGGCTTAATTTTACCGGTATTTTAGGGCGTTGTCTTTTTTCGGGGACGTCTCTGCCCGGGGTGCTTCGCGAACCAGGCCCGGACGCTCTTCAGGACGAAGGAATGATGGTAGGCCATCTGCGCCGGGCTGTATCTCTCCCCGGACCCCCACGGGCAGGCGACCCGCGAGGCGCACCTCTCGGAGCAGGCGTCCGTATCGAGCCGCCACTCCATGCACGCCTGCCAGTCCCAGCCGCTTTCGGACACCGTGTGCGCGGGGCAGGCCGCGATGCAGGGCTTGTCGCAGGAAGGGCAGGGGTCGAACCCTTCGAGAGGCCTGTCGTATTCGGCGAATTCGGCGCCGGTGATTATGGCCGCCCGGAGGGAAATCCACGTGCCGAAGACGGGGTGGATCAGTATTCCCAGGAGGCTCCCGACACCCGCGCCTCCGAGCCTGCCGAGCGCGGCGAAATCGAGGGCGAGGGCATTTTCGCCGAAGGGGTAGGCGAGCGCGTACCCTACGCCTGCCGCGCCGAGCGCTTCGCCCGCGCGGCTCATGTTGAGGACAGTGTAGCTGTCTATGAGGTCCGTGTGCTTTTCCCGGAAGTCCGGATTATTGTCGAGGTATGCGCTCAGAATTTTCCAGAAGGAGTTTCCGCCGAAGCCGGCGAGTATTATCGACTTCGCCCCGCTCATGATCGCGCCAGACCTTCTTTCCGGCGTAACCGAGCCGTCGTAATCGGCCGCTTTTATTTTGAGGAATATGTTGAATCCGGATTCGGAAAGGAAGCGTCTCGTCTCGCCGAAGGCTTCTTCGGGGGTCACGGTCTATCCCTCCGTGCCGCGCCGCGTCATTCGGCGGCGGCCTCGGGGTTTTGGGATATGCCGGGGTCGAGGTTCTTGCTTATGTCGTCTATTTCCTTGAGGGTCGGGAGGTCGCTGAGGCTCTTGAGCCCGAAAACTTCGAGGAACTCTTCCGTCGTCCCGTAGAGGAAGGGCTTTCCGATGACCTCTTTCCGTCCCTTGATTTCGAGTATCCGCCTTTCGAGAAGGGCGTTGATGACGCCCGAGGAATCGACGCCCCTTATGCTCTCGACCTCGACTTTCGTGACGGGCTGCTTGTATGCGATTATGGCTATCACTTCGAGCGCCGCGCGGCTGAGCCTGAATTTACGGACCTTTTTATTAAAGCTGGCTATGAACTCGGAGTGAGCCGGGTTGGTCCTGAACTGGTAGCCTCCGGCCACTTCCTCGAGCCTGAATCCCCGGCCGAATCCGGACCATTCTTCTATGAGCTCTTTTAAGTGCTTCTTGATGTCCGCGCGCTCCAGCTCCGTGAAGACCTGCATGAGCTTGTCCACGGTGACGGGCTGGTCGGATATGAATATCACGGCCTCTACGGCCTTCTTGATGTCAGTAGGCTCCAAGCTCGTTCTCTCCGGTGTGGTGGGATATGATGATGTCGCCTTCGTGGCCTTCCTGCGAGACCCTGATGTTCTCCATCCTCGCGAGCTCGAGTATCGCCAGGAACGTCAGGACGAGGTCGAACTTCGACGAGCAGTCGTCTAGGAATTCGGTGAACTTCATGGTGCGCCTTTCGAGGAGCCTCGAGGTTATCTCGTGTATCTTTTCCTCGATGGTTATGCTCTCGACCTCGTAGACTATCTCTTCCGTCCAAAGGTGGCTCCTCCGGTTATAAAACTCGCGGAACGTCTCTATGAGCGCCCAGAGGCTTACGGGGACGAGCTCTATCTCTTCCTCGACGACGGCCTCGGAGCCGTCGAAGTCTCTCTTGAACACGTCGCGCCCGAGTATGGGCCTTTCGATGAGGTCCGAAGCCGCGTCCTTGTATTTCTGGTACTCGATGAGCCTCTTCACGAGCTCGGCGCGGGGGTCGGTCTCGTCTTCCTCTATAACCGGCTTCGGCAGCAGCATCCGCGACTTTATCAGGCTGAGCTCGGCCGCGATGACGAGATATTCGCCCACGACCTGGAGGTCGAGGTCCTTCATGAATTCGAGGTACTCGATGTACTGCTCCGTGATTACGGCGATCGGGATGTCGTATATGTCTACTTCGTTCTTCTTTATGAGGTGGAGCAGGAGGTCGAGCGGGCCCTCGAAGAGCTGTACCTTTACGAGGCACGGCTCACGGGTCTGCATCGATTCCGCTTCGTGTCCGGCGTTTCGGTTCATTTCAGCAACGCACTTATAATACCCCAAAGCGTGCCGGAATTGTATCCCGAAAGGAGGGCCGAGATGTAGGAGACGGGCAGAAGGAGATATTTGAATACTCCCCCGCCGAATATGAAGAGGGCGAAGAGGAAGAATACGCCGTAGGGCTCGAACCTGCTGTAGGCGTAGGCGTAGCGGTTGGGGAGCAGCCCGTAAAGAACGCGCGAGCCGTCGAGCGGCGGTATGGGGATCATGTTGAAGACGGCCAGCGCTATCCCGTAGAAGAGTGTGAGGATGAGTATTATGGCGATTACGCCGTAAACCCCGTCTGAGCTTATCTCGCCGCTCACCATCTTCGGAATCATGTACCTTAGCGCGAGCCCTGCCGCGAGCGCCATGGCGAGGTTGGACAGCGGGCCCGCTATCGCGACGAGTATCGTGTCCTTCTTCGGGTCCTTGAAGTTCCGGGGGTCTATCGGGACGGGCTTCGCCCACCCGAAGCCGACGACGAACATGAGTATGGTCCCGAGTATGTCGAGGTGCGCTATGGGGTTGAGCGTGAGCCGCCCCCGCATCTTTGCCGTCGGATCCCCGAGCTTGTTGGCCGTCCAGCCGTGAAAGTACTCGTGCACGGTGAGCGACAGCAGTATCACCGGGGCCTGTATCAAAAGGAGGTCAATGTTCTTTAAAAAGTCGAAATTCATAGGTTGTTTGAGCCGTTACGAATGGAGAATAATATACTCGATTCCGGGGAGATTACGATCTCGGGTGATATTTTTTGTGTATCTCCTTGAGCCGCTCGCTCTCGACGTGAGTGTATATCTGCGTCGTCGAGATGTCCGAGTGTCCGAGCATGACCTGTATCGTCCTGAGGTCGGCGCCGCGCTCGAGAAGGTGCGTCGCGAAGGAGTGCCTGAGCGTATGGGGGCTTATTTTCTTCGTGACGCCGGCCTTGAGCGCCTGGGCCTTTATTATCTTCCAGAACCCCTGGCGCGTCATTCCCGCGCCTCGCCGCGTAACGAAGAGGGCCTTCGATTCCCGTCCTTTGAGGAGCGCCGTCCTCGAATCGCGGAGGTACAGGAGGAGCTTCTCCCTGGCCTTGTCGCCTATGGGGACGACGCGCTCCTTGGACCCCTTGCCGTAGACGACGACGAACCCGAGCTCGAAGTTGACGTCGTTCAGCTTGAGCCCTATGAGCTCGGACACCCTTATACCTGTCGCGTAGAGCATCTCGAGCATGGCGGCGTCGCGGAGCCCCTCGGGGGTGGATTCGTCGGGTGCGCCCAAAATGCTCTCGACGTCGTCGAGCGATATGACGCCCGGGATGGCCTTTTTCATCTTCGGGGTTTTGATGTGAGCGGTCGGGTCCTCGGAGAGGACTTTCTCGGACAGAAGGTACTTGAAGAACTGCTTCACCGAGACCATGCTCCTGACTATGGTCGTCGCGTTAAGCCCTTCCTCGCGGGAACGGGTCATAAAGTCTAGTATGTCGCCGTATTTGATTTCGCGGGCCGAGGTTATGCCCCTGGAGTTAATAAAAAGGAGGAACTTTTTAAGGTCCCTCCCGTATGATTCGAGCGTATTTTCGGAAAGACCTTTTTCAACCACGAGGTACGAAAGAAACGAGTCGAGAAGGTCGTCCATGTGAAATCATTTTACTATATCAGGTGCCCATTTCCCAGGAGCTGAGATACTTCTTCTGCTCGGGGGTGAGCTTGTCTATATTTATGCCCTTGGCCTTGAGCTTTATGCGGGCGACGCCGGTGTCGACCTCGGTCGGCACGTCGTAGACGCGATTCTCGAGCGACTTCGCATGTTTCACCACGTACTCGGCGCAGAGGGCCTGGTTGGCGAAGCTCATGTCCATGACGCTCGACGGGTGCCCTTCGGCTGCGGCGAGGTTTATGAGCCTTCCGTCGCCGAGGACGTTCACGCGCTTTCCGTCGGCGAGCGTGTATTCCTCGACGTACTCCCTAATCTTCCTCTTTCCCCTGGCTATCTCGGCGAGCCCGTCGAGGTCGAGCTCGACGTTGAAGTGGCCGGAGTTGGAGATAATAGCCCCGTCCTTCATGACCTTGAAGTGCTCTTTCCTGATTACGTGGAGGTTGCCGGTGACGGTGCAGAAGAAGTCGCCCAGCTTCGCGGCCTGTGCGATCGGCATGACCCTGAACCCGTCCATGACGGCCTCTAGCGCCGCGAGCTCGTCGACTTCTGTCACGATGACGTTCGCGCCGAGCCCCCTGGCCCTCATTGCGAGGCCCTTGCCGCACCACCCGTACCCGCAGACGACGAAAGTCGTTCCGGATATGAGCCTGTTGGTGGCCCTGATGATGCCGTCGAGAGTGCTCTGCCCGGTGCCGTAGCGGTTGTCGAAGAAGTGCTTCGTCTTGGCGTCGTTAACCGCGATTATCGGGTATTCGAGGACCCCGCTTTCGGCCATGCTGCGGAGGCGTATGACGCCGGTCGTCGTTTCTTCCGTGCCGCCGTAGAGGTCCGTGAGCTTGTCCCTTCTGTCCTTGTGGAGCGTCGATACGAGGTCGGCCCCGTCATCCATCGTGATGTTGGGCGACATGTCGAGGACGCTGTTAATGTGCTTGTAATAGGTCTTCGTGTCCTCGCCCTTTATAGCGAAGACCGAAATCTTGTGGTCCTTCACGAGATAGGCCGCGGCGTCGTCCTGTGTGCTGAGAGGGTTCGAGGCGCAAAGCGCGACGTTGGCTCCCCCGTCCTTGAGCGTTATGGCGAGGTTGGCCGTTTCGGTCGTTACGTGAAGACACGCCGCGATGGTTACGCCCTTGAGCGGCTTCTCTTTCTTGAATCTTTCCTGTATAAGCGCGAGTACCGGCATTTCCTCGGCAGCCCATTCGACCCTGAGCTTCCCTTCCTTCGCCAGTGCAAGGTCTTTTACGTCGTAGGTCATTATTGCCTCCGTTGGTGTGTCTGTAGGGTGGTTATGATAGACGTCAGGCAGTGGCCCTGGCCAGATCCTTCGTCTTGTCCGTTTTTTCCCATGTGAATTCGGGGTTGCTTCTCCCGAAGTGCCCGTACGATGCGGTTTCCCTGTAGATGGGCCTCAGAAGATTGAGAGAAGAGATGATCCCTGAAGGGCTCAGGTTGAATACCTCCCTGATGGCCGTCGAAATCTTCTCTTCGGGTACGGCGGCCGTGCCGAACGTCTCGACCATTATCGAAACCGGCTCGTGTATGCCTATCGCGTAGGCGAGCTGTACCTCGCACTCCTTGGCGAGCCCGGCCGCGACGACGTTCTTCGCTACGTAGCGCGCCATGTAGGCGGCGCTGCGGTCCACCTTGGACGGGTCTTTGCCCGAAAAAGCGCCACCTCCGTGCCTGGCCCATCCGCCGTAGGTGTCGATGATTATCTTCCTGCCGGTGAGGCCGGAATCGCCCATCGGGCCGCCCGTTACGAACCTGCCCGTCGGGTTTATGTAGATCTTCGTCTTGTTGGAAAGCAGGCCCCCGTCGATGGTGTGCTTTATCACCTCTTCGTATATACCTTCGTAGATTGTCTTCGTGTCGACCTCGGCCGAATGCTGCGAGGATACGACGACGGCGTCTATGCCCACCGGGACCTTGTTCTCGTAGCGGACGGTGACCTGGGTCTTGCCGTCCGGGCGCAGGAACGGCAGGATGCCCTCTTTGCGCGTGTCGGTGAGCCTCTTTGCCAGCTTGTGCGCGAGGACTATGGGCGTCGGCATGAACTCGGGCGTCTCGTCGCTCGCGTATCCGAACATTAGCCCCTGGTCGCCCGCCCCCTGCTCCTTGTCCTTGCCGGAATCGACGCCCATTGCGATATCGGGCGACTGCTTGTCTACGGCGATTATGAGGCCGCAGGTGTTGGCGTCAAAGCCCATTGCGCTGTCGGTGTACCCGATGTCGGCGATGGTTTTTCTTACCGTTTCCGAAAGGTCTACTATGGTGTTGGCCGTTATCTCCCCCGCGACCACGACGAGCCCCGTCGTGAGGAGGGTTTCGCAGGCCACCCTGCTGTGCGGGTCGCCCGAGAGCATGGCGTCGAGCACGGCGTCTGAAATCTGGTCCGCCATCTTGTCCGGATGGCCTTCCGTTACGGATTCTGAAGTAAAGATGAAATTCCCGTGAGACATGTATTAAGTCCTTTGCATGGAATGAGTATTTGACAACAAAAGCGGATATCGTAAATAGTTTTAAAAGCTCTGTCAAGAAAGCCGGGCGTGGCGGGGAGGGACCGTCACCCCCCGGATTCGACCGGCGGAGGCGCGATTTTTTCACATGAGTGCGGGGCATGGTATAATCCGTACCCTTGAATCCGGGACGGGCAGGCCCGGGAAACAGGTTATGGGAAGGATAAAATGAAAAAATTGATAGTGCCGTCGATACTTTCTGCGGATTTCGCCAAGCTCGGAGACGAGGTGCGCGCGGTCAAGGACGCCGGGGCCGACTGGATCCACGTGGACGTCATGGACGGGCATTTCGTGCCGAATATAAGCATCGGAATACCTGTCGTCGAATCGCTGGCCAGGTGCGCCCCGCCGCCGATGGACATACACCTTATGATAGACAACCCGGACGAGTTCGCCGAGAAGTTCATCGACGCCGGCGGCGACGCCGTCCGCGGGATAACCGTCCAGATAGAGACCTGCAGGCTCCTTTACAGCACGATATCGGCAATCAAATCGCGCGGCGTGCACGCGGGCGTGGCGCTCAACCCGGCGACGCCGCTTTCGGCCCTCGAAGAGGTCTTCGAGTACGTGGACATGATATTGATAATGACCGTCGAGCCGGGATTCGCCGGGCAGAAGTTCATACAGTCGATGGTTCCCAAGGTGAGGAAGCTCCGGGAGATAATAGACGGCTCGGAGCATAAGCCGCTTATAGAAGTAGACGGCGGCATAAAGCTCGACAACATACGCGTCATAGCCGAGGCCGGTGCGGACGCCATAGTCTCGGGCTCGGGCATCTTCCACACGGAGAGCTACGCCGAGACGATCTCGCTCATGAAGAAGGCGGCCTCGGGAGAGTAGTTCTCTCACGGCGCGGCGCTCTGCGCTTCCGGTCGGGCCGTTATTGGTTTAAAATTGATATGCCAGGTATGAACCCGGGGGCAAGCTATATTAAAAATGTGGAAGAGTATTTTCTCTCGCTCGCGGGCGAGGGGATAATGCTCTCGTCCATAGACTACGACCTCATTCGAGGATGGAGGGACGGCAATATCCCGGAAGAGATCGTGATGAGGGGCATAAGCCGCGCCTTCGGCGAAAAGGGGCCGAAGCGCATACCGGGCGGGCGGATAAGGGGCCTCAGGCAGTGTGCCGAGTACGTCGAGACGTGCGCGGCGGAATACGGCCACCCGGCCCCGGCCGCAAGAGTTGGTGCCAGTGACGAGAGTGCCGTCTACGAAAGCGGGCTCTCGGCGGCGGAGAAGCTCGGGCGGCTTATAGACGCCGAGAAGCGCGGGCCCGCGAGGAAGTATTATGCTGGCCTGAGGGCGCGCATCCTACGTGCGGAGGGCGGCGAAGGAGCCGCGTTTAAATCACTTTCGGAGCTCGTGGGCGAGGCCATGGACGAGCTCTTCGGCTCACTCACCGAAGAGGAGAGGGAGAAAATAGAGGCCGAGGCGCGGGGGAGGCTGGGGGACAGGGCGAGGCGCATGACGGACAAAGCCTACGCCGAGAGCGTGGCGTCTTTCAGGAACGAGATACTGAGCGAGAAATATTCGATAAAGAGCGTTGTGTAGAGGCCGGATGCTTAAGGGAAAGAAGAAGATATCCGCCGGGTGCGACGATTGTCACCACGCGGGCTATACGGTCAGGACGAGCGGGAACTACGCCCGGGCCGTCCTCTGCGAATGCGTGAAGGAGTGCGGGGTTTGCGGGGGCAGCGGCAACGTCATGAGGCGGAACGACAAGGGGTACGAGAAGATATCGTCGTGCTCCGCGTGCGGGGTCGTGAGGCAGAACGTAAAGCTCTATAACGGCGCCGGTATCCCCGCCAAGTATTATCACGTCCACCAGGTGGACGCCGGGCTCGCGCCCGGGTCTATGAACGAATCCCTCCAGAAGGCGCTCATATACGCCAAGGAAGAGTTCGTAAAGAAATTCCCGACCAGGAAGGGGTTCCTGCTCATGGGGGCTTCCGGACTCGGGAAGACGCACCTGGCCGTCGGCACCATTGCGGAGCTGACGCTCGGGCACGGCGTGAAATGCATGTTCAAAGACTTCTTCTATCTCCTTTCGGAGCTGAAGCAGGCCTATTCCGAGGGCACCCCCGAGAACGACGTCATTCTGCCGCTCGTCGAGGCCGAGGTGCTCGTCATAGACGAGCTCGGCAAGGGGAGGAGCAGCGAGTGGGAGCTCAACATCCTGGACCAGCTCATTTCCAAGCGCTACAATGCCTCGCGTCAGACGCTCGCCACGACCAACTACGTAACGCGCGAGATAGCGCGCGAGAAGGGCGACACGACGGAGATACTCGAAGCGAGGGTAGGGGAGAGGATAGCGTCGCGGCTCTTCGAGATGTGCGAGTTCCTTTATCTGGAAGGCAAGGATTACAGGAAGAAGGCCCGGAAGGCCTGACGTCCCTAGAACTCCCGGTACCGGGAGTGCTCCTTTTTCACCTGCTCTATCACGTCGTCCGCAGCGGTCGCCCCGCCGACCGTGTCGTATTCGCTCCGTTTCTTGTCGAGGAGCTCTTCGAGCACTTCCTTGGTCGAAATCCAGAGGCCGTCGAGGTTGTACCCGCCTTCGAGGATGAACGCTATATTGCCGCCGGAGTGTTTGTCCGCGGCGTCGAGCATGAACCTCGCCTGTCGGGCGAAGCCCTCGGGCGTGACGCGCATCCCGCCGAGGGGGTCTTCGAAGAAGGTGTCGAACCCGGCAGAGACTAAAATGAAGCCGGGCCTGTACTGCTCTATAACGGGGCCCAGGATCTCGGAGAATATTTTGAGGTATTCGGCGTCGCCCATGCCTTCCTTCAGCGGGACGTTCACGGTGTATCCCTCGCCCTCTCCCGCGCCGGTTTCGCCGAGCGCCCCGGTGCCCGGGTAGAAGGGGAACTGGTGCGTAGAGAAGTATAGGACGTCGCTCCTCCCGTAGAACATGTGCTGTGTGCCGTTCCCGTGGTGGACGTCCCAGTCGACTATCAGCACGCGATCGACGCCTTTCATCCGGGTTAGGTACGCGGCGCCGACGGCGACGTTGTTAAAGAGGCAAAATCCCATGGCCCTGTCTGCCTCGGCGTGGTGCCCGGGCGGCCTTACGAACGGGAAGGCGCGGTCGAGCCTGCCTTCGAGTATGGCGTCTATAGACGAGAGCATCCCGCCCGCCGCCCTCACGGCGGCGTCGTAGGAGGCCGGGCTGGTCGTCGTATCGGCGTCGAGGAATACGCGGGGCTTTCCCCTGGTGGATGCTATTTTGTCGAAGTATTCGGGGGTGTGGACGAGGGTGATTTCCTCTTTCGTAGCGTCCCTCGGCTCTAGTATGGTGACCTCGTCCCTCATGCCGGTGTGCCGCAGCATGTCGGCGATCGCGAGTATGCGCTCGCTCGTTTCGGGATGGCCCATCCCGTTATCGTGATCGACGAAGAGCTTGTCTATGACTATTCCGACTTTTGGCATGTGCGCGGCCTCCGAAGGGGAATGAGCTAAATCGTAGCACACTATGCGGTGGGCTCAAAGGACTCGGGCCCGCTCGCCGGTCTGTACGAGCTTCCTTATAGCCCCCGCGAGGTAGATCGAGCCCGCGATGCAGGAGGGCTCGTTAAGGTCCAGGAGTTTGCCGTACGCCTCGGCGTAGTCTTTTATTACCGTTATCTCGCAGGCGACATACTTCGCCGCCGCTCCGAGTAGTTTTTCGGCGGGTGTCGTCCTCGACGACGGGACTTCGGTGATTATGAGCCTTCCGGCGACCCCGGCTATCTCCTTTAAAAACGGGCCGTGCCGCTTGTCGTCGAGCATGCCGACGAGGAAGGTGAATTTCGTTCCGGGGTAGAGCGCGCGGAGGGATTTTACGAGCGCCCTGCCGCCGCCCGGGTTGTGTGCGCTGTCGAGTATGAGCGGCGGGGATTCGCGAAGGGTTTCGAGCCGCCCGGGCCATCTAATGTCGGCGAGGCCAGCCCTTACGGCCGCCTCGCTTATATCGATGCCGCAGTCGAGGCTGAAGGCCTCGAGGGCGGCCAGCGCGACGGACAGGTTTTCGAGCTGGTAGAGGCCGGCGAGGTTCGACGTGAGCCCGGGGAGCTTCCACTCCCTGCCGGAATAAGTGAAGTCGGACGTCCCGCCGCCCGAGAACCTGAAATCCCTGCCGTGGATGTAGGCATGGGACCCGGCCTCGCGGGCGTAGTCCGTGATAACGCCGAGGGCGGCCCCACGGGCGGCGGTGACGACAGGAGCGCCGGGCTTTATTATGCAGGCCTTTTCGAGCGCTATCGCCGGAAGGGTGCGGCCGAGGTATTCGGTGTGGTCCATGGAGACGTTCGTTATGACGGATACGAGAGGGGTGGTGACGTTCGTCGCGTCCCACCTTCCGCCCATGCCGACTTCGAGCACCATGAAATCCGCGCCGCGCCCGGCGAAATAGACGAAGGCCGCCGCCGTGACGACCTCGAAATAGCTCGGCGATTCGCCTTCGGCGTCCGCCGCATCCTTGACGCGGAATATGATCCGGGCGAGGTCGTCCGGGCTTATCTCTTCTCCGCCAAGCTTTATCCTTTCCGTTATGCTTACCAGGTGGGGTGAGGTGTAGTCCCCCGTGAGGTAGCCCTCCCGCCCGAGGACGGCCGAAATTGCCGCCGTCACAGAGCCCTTGCCGTTCGTGCCGCCGACGATTACGGCCGGGACTTTATCCTGCGGGTTTCCGAGCCTTCGAAGGAGGGCCCCGATCCTTTCGAGTCCGGGTTTTATCTTGTGGAATCCGAGGGAGTCCAGGTAGGAATTGGCGTCTTTTATCGTCATACAGGGGCTACCACAAGGGAAATTCTATCATAATCCGGGGCCGTGTCAGGGGAATCCTGACATGGTAATTATTTCCATTTAATAAAAATCACCTCTTGCTATTTCCTTCATTCTAGTTTACAATTTGAAAACGTAAATCAATTTCGCGGGGAGCTAAAAATATGACTCCTGTGGCCATAAGGAAAATGGAAAGAAGAAAAACCTTCAACGATTATATAGCCAAGAAGCGCCTCAAGTCCACCAAGCAGAGGGATATAATCTTCGATGAGTTCTTCGGTAATTACATGGGGAAACACGTCACAGTTGAAGAACTTTATGAAGATATAAAGAAGCGCCACCCGTTCATCGGCTTCGCGACAGTATACAGAACCCTCAAGCTCTTCATGGAGTGCGGTATTGCTTCCGAAAGGAATTTCGGCGACGGAAAGGCCCGTTACGAGCCGATTCGTTCCGAAAGAGAGCACCACCACCACATGATCTGCAACCAGTGCGGGAAGATATACGAATTTGCGAACAACCAGGTCGAGTCCTGTCTCAACCAGATAGCGAAGCTGAACGAATTCCAGCTCACGAACCACAAGCTGGAGATTTACGGCCTTTGTTCCGATTGCAGGGCGGCTAAAACGGCCTGAGAACTTGTCGGTACGGCGGATGGATCAGTGTAGGGCAGGGTAGACTGCCGCCCGGCCCTAGAGGCTTCCTGCCCGTATGAGGTCTATCATATCCCTGACCGCAAGGTCAATTCCAGCGGTGATAGCCCTCGATATTATGCTGTGACCTATGTTCAGCTCTTCTATCCCTTCTATTTCCGCAATGCTAACGACGTTGAAATAATTGAGCCCGTGCCCGGCGGATACCCTTAGCCCGGCTGAGTACGCCTTTTTGACGGCCCTCCGGATTCGTGACAGCTCGTCCTCCCTTCCTGCCTCGTCGGGCGCGTCGGCGTATGCCCCGGTGTGTAATTCGACCATCTCGGCACCCGTGGCGGCGGCCGCCTTTATCTGCGCCGGGTCGGGGTCTATGAAGAGGCTGACGAATATGCCTTCCTTCTGTAATCGCCTGACGACGGACTTTATCTCCTTCGGGTTCCCCGCCGTATCGAGCCCGCCCTCGGTCGTGAGCTCCTGCCTCTTTTCGGGCACGAGCGTGGCCATGTCGGGCTTTATGTCAGCGGCTATTTTCACCATGGCGTCCGTGGGGGCCATTTCGAGGTTGAGCTTCGTCTTGACCGTCTCCCTCAGCATCCAGACGTCCCTTTCCTGGATGTGCCTCCTGTCCTCGCGTAGGTGAACGACTATTCCCTCGGCCCCGGCGAGCTCGGCGAGATACGCCGCCAGCACCGGGTCTGGCTCTATGCCTCCACGCGCCTGCCTTACCGTCGCAACGTGGTCGACGTTGACGTTGAGCCGTGTCATGACGCTTCCGCTCCTATGTCTTTTTGTATCGCATCCGCAAGCTCGGCGGCTATCTCTTTTATAAGGGTGACGTCCTCGCCCTCGACCATGACCCTCGATATGGGCTCCGTGCCCGAGTACCTGATGTTTATGCGCCCCCTGCCCGAAAGCCTGTTTTCGTTCGAGCGGATGAGGCCGTCGAGATTTTTTATCTTGCTGAGCTCTTTACGCTCCCTTATCCTCACGTTAAGGAGGAGCTGCGGGTAAAGATCGATTATCCTCGCAAGCTCTGAAAGCGGCCTCTCCTCCCTTTTCATTATGGCCAGCACCTGGAGCGCTGCGAGCGTGCCATCGCCGGTCGTGGTGTGGTCGAGGAAGATGATGTGCCCCGACTGCTCGCCGCCGAGGTTACACCCCCGGGCGCGCATGGCCTCGGAAACGTACCTGTCGCCGACCTCTGTCCTCACGAAATCGACCCCCTTGTCCTTTACGAAATTCTCGAGTGCCATGTTGCTCATGAGCGTCGTGACGACGGTGTTGCCCCTGAGGCTCCCGTTCCGTATCATCTCGTCGGCGCAAATGGCTATGACCTTGTCGCCGTCTACTATGTCGCCCGCCTCGTCGCAGAATATGACCCTGTCGGCGTCGCCGTCGAGGGCTATGCCGAGGTCGGCCCCGGTTTCGAGGACTCGCTTTCTTAAAAGCTCGGGATTGAGCGAGCCGCAGTCCGTGTTTATGTTCTTCCCGTCGGGGTTTACGCCTATGGTTACGACGTCGGCCCCGAGCTCCTGGAAGATGATGGGTGAAACCTTATACCCAGCGCCGTTCGCGCAGTCGAGGACTATTTTGACCCCCTCCAGCGTGAGGTTCTGGGGGAAGGAGTTCTTGGCGAATACGACGTATCTGCCGGGGGCGTCGTCTATCCTGTGCGCCTTGCCTATGTCGCCGGGAGAGGCCCTGAGCCGGTTGCTCTCGCCGTTCTGCATGAGCTCCTCGATGCGGATTTCTTCCTCGTCCGGGAGCTTGTACCCGTACCTGTCGAATATCTTTATGCCGTTGTCTTCGTAGGGGTTGTGCGAGGCCGAGATCACTATGCCCGCGTCGGCGCGCATGCTCTGCGTGATGAAGGCTATCGCCGGGGTCGGCAGCGGCCCCACGAGGAGCACGTCCACGCCCATGGCCGCTATGCCCGCGGAGAGGGCCTGCTCGAAGATGTATCCCGAGAGCCTCGTGTCCTTGCCTATGACTATCTTGAGCGGGTGCGGGCCCTTTGTCCGCTGCTTTAGAAGATAAGCGAGCGCCTTGCCGAGCCTGAGGCTCATCTCGGGCGTCATGGGCTCCTGGTTCGCTACGCCTCTTATCCCGTCCGTTCCGAAAAGTCTTTTCATCTTATTATCGCTCAAAATTCCTCGTTCCTCCATAATTCCGCCCTAATTCAGCCTGACGTTGATTGTCCTCGGCGACTGCTTCGTCATCTTGAGCACCCCCTTGTGCGGGTACTCGACGTTAACGTCGAGCTTGTAGGTCTTCTTGCCCCCGTCCTCCGTTATACCGGAGCCGTCCACGTATAATTCTATATCCTTACTGTTGAGTTTGTTAATTATGCTGTAGGGGCCTTCGAACGCGATCTCCGTCTCTACGTTGCCCTCCGTTTCATAATCTAGATTGCCGAAATTGACGAAGTTGATGTCGAGGTTGTTAAACTCCTTTTCGAGGATGGTTTCCTTGAGGCCCACCGTGACGCGCGCTGTATTCCGCCCGAGTATGTTAACGAGAGAGTAGGGGGTCCTGAGGGGTATTTCGACCGAAAAACTCGACTTTTCCCCTTCGAGGGATATGAGGTCGCCGCCGATATCCTTGATCTTCTCAAGAAGGGACGAGGGGCCGCTTATCCTGACCCGGGCCGGGGAGACCTCGGGCTCTCCCACGATTTCGTACCCCGTGTCCGGGGGGCCGATTTTAGGAGTGACCGCGACTTCCTTCTGCGCGAGCTTGTCGAGCTCTATCCTGATCTCGGACGGGCTGACGCCCGTTACCTGTACGTCCCTCGGGGGGATTATCATGTCGGTCCTTATTTCGAAGATGGACGCCCCCTCGCTCACGTTGGACAGATCTATCGTAAACACCATGTCGTCCGGAGAAACGGACGAGAGCTGGCTCCTCGGCCCGCGCGCGCGGATGTTGAGCTTTTCAGGAGGGTTGTTCAGGACGACGAGCCCCGGCGGGAGATTCGTATAATTTATGTCTATCGCAACGTTCTTTTCGACGTCGTGCTGGAGATTGGCCACGAGCCATAACGATATGGCGATGAGAAGGGCGAGCACCTTCTTGCCCCAGTCTTTATATATGGGTTCCCTTTCGCGGTCGCCCGCGCCGTAGGCCTCTCTTTTTTTTATCCAGCGTTTCATGGAGTGCTTAAAGGTTCTTGTCCTCGCCCTCCTCCTTGTGAATGAGCCTGTTTACGAGCCCGGATTTTTTCGCCGTAGGCCTCTTTATGTCGAGTGCGTCCATAAGCCTGTTGTGGAGCGAAGTCGCGTCGAGGCCGCGGGTTATTTCGCCGCCTATGGCGAGGGATATATTGCCCGTTTCCTCGGAGACTACTATGACGACGGCGTCAGTCTCGGACGAGAGCCCGAGCGCCGCCCTGTGCCGCGTGCCGAGCTCCCTTTCGAGGTCGGGGTCGGTCGTCAGCGGGAAGAACGAGCCCGCCGAGATTATCCTGTTCCCGACTATTATGATCCCGCCGTCGTGAAGCGGCGACGAGGGGTTGAATATGCTGATTATGAGCTCTCTCGAAACGAGCGCGTCCACCCTCATCCCTATTTCGATGTAGTCCGAAAGGGTCTGGTTGCGCTCTATGGCCATGAGTGCGCCTATGTACCTGTTGGCGAGGTAGCTCGAGGCCTTGACCACTTCTTCGAGGTATTGCTCTTTAGATTTCACGGGTGACATCTTCAGCAGAAACGGCCGACGTCCGAGGGCGGCGAGCCCCCTCCGAATGTCGTTCTGGAATATGATAACGACTATGAGGATTATCGAGCCCAGGAACTGCCCGAGTATCCAGTTGAGCGTAAAGAGCCCGCGCTGGGAGACGTAGTAGAGGACGACGAGGAGAACGAAGCCGAAGAGCACCTGGAGCGCCCTCGTCCCCTCGAGCATGCGGAGCACGTAGTAGATGATGAACGCCACGAGCAGTATGTCGAGCGTGTCCCACACGTACCTGTAATTTAATATAGCGTCGAACATCTTTTATTCCCGGCGGCGGCTTCCTCTCCTCGAGCCTCGCGCCCGGGTCGCCTCTGCGGATTTAATTTACATTCTTAACTGCGTCGGCCATCAGCACAATCTTTTTCATGCAGCCTACGTCGTGCACCCTCACTATGGAAGCCCCGTTCATTATCCCTATGGCGACCGTGGCGGCCGTGCCCTCGAGCCTGTTTCCGGAAGGGTCTTCCGTGACCGCCCCGATGAAGGACTTGTGCGACGTGCCGATGAGAATGGGCCTTCCGAGCTCGCGGAACCTCGCCAGCTCCTTAAGGAGCGTAAGGTTCTGTGCGGCTGTCTTTCCGAACCCGAACCCGGGATCGACGATGATATTCTCTTCCGGGACGCCGGCGGCGGTGGCCTTCCGGATCGATTCATCGAGGGATCTTATTATGTCGTCTACGAGGGATACGTATCCCGTTTTTTCCTGCATGTCGCGCGGGCGTGAGGACGTGTGCATGAGGACCATCGCCGCCCCGTATTCGGCGGCGGCCCCGGCCACGCCCGCGCCGAACTTGAGCCCGCTTATGTCGTTTACAATGGAGGCCCCTTCGGCGAGCGCCGCCCGGGCGACCCCGGGCTTGGTCGTGTCTATGGAGAGCGGGGTGTCGAGCCGCTTCCGTATCCCGCGTATCACGGGCACGACCCGCGCCAGCTCTTCTTCCTCGGAGACCCCTTCGGAGCCGGGCCTCGTCGATTCCCCGCCGATGTCTATGATGTCGGCCCCTTCCTCGGCCATCCTCTCGGCGCGCCTGAGGGCGGCGTCCGTCGAACTGTATTTACCGCCGTCGTGAAAGGAGTCGGGGGTTACGTTGAGGACCCCCATTATAAGTGTCCGTTCGCCAAGGGGCAGGGCTTTCCCGCGGAGTGAAAGAAGATTATGAGATTTTTTGGGTAAGCTTCCGTCGTTATTTGAAACTGTGTCGATAGGAGTGCTGGTTCCTGAATGTGTTCTCAGCATAAGAGTCCGGATTCCGGCCGATGTGGCGCGTGTTCGAGATACAGGGGAACTCCGCGCCCGGAACGCTTCATTCAAAAAATTATACGCTATTATAAAACGGACGGTTACCGCCCGGCAAAATTCAAGATTCGTTCGAGTTGCTGTTCCTGAGCGCGACGGAGCCTTCGGACCCTGTCGGCTTTTCCCAGGAGGGCGAAAAATCCTTCGACTTGTAGCTCTTGACGAGCTCGTCGAGCTCCTTCCCGTCGATAACTTCCTTTTCGAGCAGAAGCTCCGCGAGCTTGTGGAGGAGCTCTATCGAGTCTTCGAGAAGGGCTTTCGTCTTCGCATAGTTGTTCTTGATGATGGTTTTTATCTCGCTGTCTATTTCGATGGCCGTCTCTTCGCTGTAGTCCTTGGGCCTCGAAATCTCCTTGCCGAGGAATATCTGCTCTTCACCCTTTCCGAACGTTATCGGTCCGACCTTCTCGCTCATTCCCCATTCGCAGACCATCCTGCGGGCGATCTCGGTGACACGCTCGAGGTCGTTCCCGGCGCCGCTCGTCCTTTCGCCGAAGACTATCTCCTCGGCGGCGCGCCCGCCCAGAAGCACCATTATCGTGGCGTTCAGGCTAGTGCGGGACAGCGTGTACTTGTCCTCTATCGGGAGCTGCTGCGTTACACCGAGCGCCATCCCCCTCGGGATGATAGTGACCTTGTGTATCGGGTCGGTGTTGGGGGTGAGCTTGGCCACGAGGGCGTGCCCGGCCTCGTGGTAGGCCGTTATTTTCTTTTCGGCGTCGCTGATTATGAGGCTCTTCCTTTCGACGCCCATTATTACCTTGTCCTTGGCGTATTCGAAGTCGTCCATGGATATGCGGGGCCTTCCGAACCGGGCCGCGTGGAGCGCAGCCTCGTTTACGAGGTTTTCGAGATCCGCCCCCGAAAAACCCGGCGTCGAGCGCGCGATGACCGGAAGGTTGACCGATTCGTCGAGAGGCGTGTTCTTCGCGTGGACCTTCAGGATCTCTTCCCTCCCCCTTACGTCGGGCCTCGGCACTACTACCTGCCTGTCGAACCTTCCGGGGCGGAGGAGAGCGGGGTCCAGAACGTCGGGGCGGTTCGTGGCCGCCATGACTATGATGCCTTCGTTCGATTCGAACCCGTCCATTTCGACGAGGAGCTGGTTCAGCGTCTGCTCCCTTTCGTCGTGTCCGCCGCCGAGCCCCGCACCGCGGTGACGCCCCACGGCGTCGAGCTCGTCGACGAATATGATGCAGGGCGCGTGGCGCTTGGCCTGGACGAAGAGGTCCCTTACGCGGGAAGCGCCGACGCCGACGAACATCTCGACGAAGTCGCTGCCGCTGATGATGAAGAACGGAACGCCCGCTTCGCCCGCTATGGCCTTGGCGAGAAGCGTCTTACCCGTCCCCGGAGGGCCCACGAGGAGTATGCCCTTGGGTATCCTGCCGCCGAGCTTGGTGAACTTTTTCGGGCTCTTGAGGAATTCGACTATCTCCTGGACTTCTTCCTTGGCCTCGTCGATTCCGGCCACGTCCTTGAACGTTATCTTGTTCTGGTTTTCGGTTAGCATGCGTGCGCGGTTCTTGCCGAAGGACATCGCCTTCGTCCCGCCCGCCTGGAGCTGGCGCATGAAGATGACCATTATGACGATGAGGAGCACGAGAGGGGCCCAGTTGAGAAGCATGTGCGTGAGCGAGCCCTCGTTGTTTGCGTCGAACTTGAACGTGATCCCTTTCTCGTTGAGTGTCTTTATAAGGTCTTCGCTCGCAGGCCCGACGGTTTTGAATCCGTCGGCCGTCTGCTCACCCGCAGGGTTCGTGAATTTCCCCTTGATTTCCTCACCCTTGAATTCGAGGTTCTTTACCTCTCCTTTTTCGACGCTCGCGAGAAAATCGCTGTAGGGGATTTCCTGTACGTTAGTCCTGGGGGTATGCACCAATTGGTAAAGCGCTATAATCGCTACAAATATGACCAACCATAGCACCAAATTTTTGAATAGCTGGCTGTTCACTCGTACCTCAGTTTAGTTGAAATTGATTGCAGAATTATACTAAAGTATGTTAGCACATGAAGGCAGTGTTTTCAACTAAGATTCCGTAATTATGAAGCATGATTACATTATATAAAGGGTTGATTTTCACGTCACCCGAAAAGCCCCGTGCTGAGATATCTTTCCCCCGTGTCGCAGAACATGGTCACTACCTGTTTTCCCTTGCCGAGCCTCCCGGCAAGCATGAGCGCCCCGGCGCACGCCGCGCCGGAGGATATTCCGACCAGGAGGCCCTCGCGTTTCGCGAGCTCTCTCGTGAGCCTCCGGGCCTCTTCGGTGCTGACTCTTATTACTTCGTCGTAGATACTCCTGTCTAGCGTCGCCGGGATGAAGCCGTGGCCGATCCCCACGATATCGTGCGCTCCGGGCTCGCCCCCCGAAAGTATGGGCGACTCCTCGGGCTCGACAGCGGCGATTATAACGTCCGGGTTCTCTTTTTTTAATGCCTCTCCGACGCCTGTTACCGTGCCCCCCGTGCCTACGCCGGCAACGAACGCGTCTATGACGCCCGGCACCTGCTCCATAATCTCGGGCCCCGTGTGGAGCCTGTGGGTCTCGGGGTTTTCCCGGTTCGCGAAGTGGTGGGGTATGAAAGCGCCCGGGATTTCGGCCGCTACCTCCTCGGCCCTTACGAGCGAGTCTTCCATCTGGCCCGCCGGAACGAGGACGACCTCGGCCCCGTATGCCGAGAGGGTCTGTCTCCTTTCGAGGCTCATGTCGTCGGGGGCCGTGAGTACGAGCCTGTATCCCTTCACCGCGCACACGAGCGCGAGCCCTATGCCGGTGTTGCCCGTCGTGGCCTCTACTATTACGCTCCGTCCGGGCTCGATGAGCCCCTCTTCCTCGGCCTTGTTCAGCATGGCGAGCGAAATACGCTCCTTCATGCTCCCGGCCGGGTTCAGGCTCTCGAGCTTGGCCCATATGTCGGCCGAGCCTTCGGGCACGACGTTCCTCAGCCTTACGACGGGCGTACTCCCAATGAGGGATAGTATGTTATCTACTACCAGATTCCCTATTTTTCCATCTCCCCGGGATGTGTATTTGCCTGGAAGTTCTGTTTCCGGCGCTGCCTTGTAGTCAAGCTCCATATTATCTAACCGTCTAAAAAATCAGGTCGGATATCTCGGTGAAAGCAGCGCTGTTTTTCTGGCGGATTGTTGTCAATATCTGCTTTATGGGCTCCCAGGCGGCTTCGGGTTTCCTGATCTCGTTCTTCAGCTTGAGCAAAAGGCCCTTGAGCTCCTGGTCTTCCATTTTCCTTATGTACGAATCCAGCGTTTCTTCTTCCATTTTATTAGCTTATCGAATATTAGTCCAGTTTGAAAATCATGTTTAATTAATGTTTACGGCTCAGGTATAATTATCCTCAATTATTAAAAAGTCAATCTGTAAGCCGCCTCCAGGGGGATGAGCCTGGCCAATGGCTAAAAAAAAGAAAGTAAAATTTAAAACAAAGCGCACAAAAAGCAAGCTCCTTGCCTTCCTGTTCCTGAGCTTTTTCATACTGCTCACGGCGGCGGCGCTCGTTATCTACGGGGGCTACCTCTACTACACGCGCGACCTCCCGGACTTCAGGGCGGTGACCGGTTACAAGCCCAAGCTCATAACCGAGGTCTATTCGTCCGACGGCACGCTCATCGCCGAGTTCGCCGCCGAGCGGAGGAAGCTCATCGCCTACGAGGACATCCCGCCCCAGGTTATAGAGGCGTTCATCGCTATCGAGGACAGGCGCTTTTTCGAGCACGAGGGCGTCGATATAAAAAGCATCCTCGGCGCCGTGTTCGAGAACATCCAGGAGGGCGACTGGGTGAGGGGCGCGAGCACCATAACCCAGCAGGTCATAAAGAACATCATCCTCACGCCCGAAAGGACGATGACCCGAAAGATAAAGGAGGCGATACTCGCCCACAGGATAGAAAACAACCTTTCGAAGCAGGAAATACTTTACCTGTACCTTAACCACATATACCTCGCCGACGGGAACTACGGCATCGAGGCCGCGAGCAGGTCTTATTTCGGCAAGCCCGCCCGCGACATGACGCTCGCCGAGGCCGCTCTCCTCGCGGGGCTCCCGAAAAAGCCCGAGTATTTCTCGCCGCGAAAGCACCTCGACAGGGCAATAGAAAGGCAGAAGCTCGTCCTCAGCAAGATGGAGGAGGCGGGGTTCATCACGAGGGACGAGCGGTTCGACGCGCTCGACCGGGGGATAAAGATAGTCCCCAAACAGAGGATCAATAACGACATAGCGCCTTATTTCGTAGAGCACGTGAGGAGATACCTCCAGGACAAGGTCGGCGTAAAGGACTTTATAAACGGCGGGTACACGGTATTCACGACCCTCGACATAGACCTTAACCTCGAAGCGCAGTGGGCTTTGAGGAGGGGGATACTCGACGTCGAAGCGCGGCACGGGAGGAAGGTGGTGTCGAGGAGCCTCGGAAGCGCGGGCGAGATAAGGAAGTTCAGGGACAAGCAGGGCATAAAGGGCGTTCAGACGGGCGAGGTGTACGAGGCCGTCGTCACGAGGGTGGTTAACGTCGACGACCCCGGGCCCGCCAGGAAATCCAAAAAAGACGATAAGCCGGCGAAGGAAGAGACGGCGAGGCCCGTATACAACGCGCGCCTCGGCATAGGCGACGTCGAAGGCAGGCTTATCTTCGCCGTGAGCTCGCCTTACGGAAAGGCCGTGCCCGGATTCGATACGACCTATTCGAAGAAGTACGCCCCGGCGGGCGGATACGACGGCGTCAGCCTCTCGCCCGTGGAGCTCAAGGTCGGGGACGTCGTGAAGGTCCTCGCGAAAGAGACGCCGGACGGCGGGTTCGATTATTCGCTCGCGATAGAGCCGATAACGCAGGGCGCTCTTATCTCCATGGAATCGACGGGGAAGATAAGGGCTATGGCCGGCGGATACGATTTCGATCAGTCGCAGTTTAACCGCACCATGCAGGCTCTAAGGCAGCCGGGCTCGTCGTTTAAGCCCATGATATATTCGGCGGCGCTCGACAAGGGATACACGGAAACGTCGATACTATACGACATGCCGGTCGTCGTTAAGGACTGGGCTCCCCAGAACTACGACGGCTCGTTCGACGGGCCGATGCTCCTCAGAAAGGCGCTGGCCAAGTCCCGTAACCTCGCCACTATCAGGCTGATAATGGACATCGATCCGAAGTACGCCGCCAAGTACGCGAAGAACTTCGGGTTTGTCTCGAAGCTGAATCCCTATCCCTCGCTCGCGCTTGGCGGGTCGGAAGTGAGGGTCGTCGAGATGGCCAGGGCCTTTAACGTGTTCGCGAGCGGGGGGAAGCTCGTCGAGCCCCAGTTCATACTCCGCATATACGACAGGAACGGAATAATAATAGAGGACAATACCGGCGGGAAATTCCTCTCCAGGGAAGAGGCGCTCAAGGTCGAGAGGGAGAACGCGCGGCTCGAGGTTCTCAACGAAATCGCCCGGAAGGCGGGACGCGGCAGCGTCGAGACGCCCGAGTATATAAAGGAAGAGGAGCTCACGCGTAAGACCGCGCCCGAGCCGGACAAGTACGCTTTCCTCTCGCCGGACGAATTCCTCGAGCTTATAAAAAGCGGGGCCGCGGACTTCACCTCACCAGGAAACGCCAAACAGACGCTCAGCCCCGAAACGGCCTTTATAATGACCGATCTTCTCCAGGCCGTGGTCAGCGAAGGGACGGGCAGGAGGGCGCTCAAGCTCACGTCGCTCGCGCCACTTGCGGGCAAGACGGGCACGACGAACGACTTCACCGACGCCTGGTTCGTCGGGTTCAGCCCGAGGATCACGACGGCGGTGTGGGTAGGAAGGGACGACCACAAGCCGCTCGGTAAAAAAGAGTCGGGCTCGTTGGCGGCTCTCCCGATATGGATAGATTATATGGAGGACGCGCTCGCCAAATACCCGGGCGGCTCCTTCAAGCAGCCGTCGGGAATAAAGGTCGTAAGCACCCCTTACGGCAGCATCCCCTACAGCCTGGATTCTCTCAGGCACAACGTCATAGATTCCATACGCGACAGCGTCATGATAAACGGGCAGGAGATGATAAAGAGCCCCGAGGGCATCTACTACCCGGCCGATTACGAGAAAGGAAAGAGCGAGTCCGAAACCGAAATCGACTTCCTCATGAGGAACTAATCCAGGCTCACGAGTCCGAGTATCCCGGCGAATTTTTTGTCGCCGATCCCATTTACTTCTATGAGCTCCGAAACCGACGTGAAGCCGCCGTTTTCTTCCCTGTAGGAGATTATACGTCCGGCGAGCTCTTCGCCTATGCCCGGAAGTGCCGCGAGGTCGGAAGGCCCGGCGGAGTTGAGGCCTATCGGTACGCCGAGGGATATGCTCCTCGCGCCGCTTATCCTTCCGTAGCCTGCCGGCGAGCCGTCCGCCAGCACTACTTTAACGCCGCTTTTTATCTCTTTTTCAATGCCGTATTCAGCGCGGAATTCGCTGATTTCGGAAGGGCCCTTGAGGACGTGAACTACTGCGGAGCCCTGGTCTTCGACCTCGACGTAAATATTGCCCGGCGACTTAATTCCACGGACAGGGTAGGGGGCGTCTCCCCCGTAAACCGAGGCTACGTAATAAACGAGGCTGAGGAGTGCGAGATATAAGATGGAATTTCGTCCGCCGCGGCGGCGATTCGTTTTGCCCGGCATTCTGTCTCCTGCGGCGGTTAGAATAGCCCCTTGACGAGCCCGCCGTCTACCTGGATGCTCGTCCCGGTGATGTAGCTCGCACGCTCGGATGCCAGGAACACGGCGAGGTTCGCGAGCTCCTCGGGCCTGCCGATCCTTCCGACGGGGATGTCGCTCCCCATCGATTCGAGGGCCTCCCGGGCCGTCTTGCCTTCCTTCCCGGCGCGTATGGACGCGAGCTGAATTATCCTGTCCGTGAGTATTCTCCCCGGACAGATGTTGTTGACAGTTATGTTGTACCGGGCGAATTCCTTCGACAGCGATTTGGCGAGCCCGGTGACCCCGGCGCGGACGGTGTTCGACAGGATGAGGCCGTCTATGGGCTCCTTTACGGCGACGGACGTGATGTTTATGATGCGGCCCCAGTTGTTGTTTTTCATGACGGGGAGCACTTCGCGCGAGAACGTTACCGTGCTGAAGAGGTTGAGCTCTACGGCCTTCCGCCAGTCGTCGAGCGAGAAATCCAGGAAGCCCCCCACGGGAGGGCCGCCGGCGTTGTTGACGAGTATGTCAACCGTGGAGTATTTATCGAGGGCGCCGGAGACTACCTTGTGTATGTCGGCGGTTTGGGAGACGTCGGCCGGTATGGCGAGGACCTCGGCCGATGTCTCATCCCTGATTTCGCGGGCCGTCTCTTCGAGCTCGTCCTCGCGGCGGGCGCATATCGTGAGCCTCGCGCCTTCGCGGGCGAGGCCGAATGCTATCGCCCGGCCCAGCCCCTTGCTGGACGCCGCCACAATAGCCACTTTATCTTTTAATTGTAAGTCCATTAGATTACATTATAAATATTGGCCGCTTGCGACTTTAATATTTTACTTTAACTTTTAAAAACAGGGGCAGGGCGAGTCAACTGGGCCTTCAGGCGCTCTTTGCCTTCGTCTTGGCCTTTGCCGTGTCCTTCTTTATCGAGTCTACCGTTGACGCCCCGGATACGGCCGCGGCTTCGGACGGGAGGCCCGTCGCCGGTTTCGTGTCCTTGGTCTCGGCTCCGTCTTTTGACGGCGTGCCCAGGTCATTCGCGTGGGGCGGGATGCCGGGCCCCTTGGCGTAGTCGGTGGAATACCATCCGGTGCCCTGAAGCTGGAACGACGAGAGTGAAATCAGCTTTTCGAGCTTGCCCCCCTTGCAGTGCTTGCATTTCTTTAAAGGCGGATCGTTAAACCCTTGAAGAGCCTCGGTTATTTTACCGCATTTCTTGCACTCGTACTCATATATCGGCATACCAGTGACCTCTTAACGATTATTCGGTTTTTGGTTTAATATAAATATTTCGTGCGATATTTCAAGGTGAGGAGTAGCTTCCGGATATTGATATCGGTATATACGGTTGCATTTTGCGGCGGCATTATTTTATGGCCTGCGGTGTATTTCAGTCTGTGACGGCAACGGCAAATCCGGCTTCGACCCAACACCAATGCTCGTTCTACAGCGCTTGTTCAGCTTTGTAATGGGCATGGATTTAAGAGGACGAGCGGAGCAGGCAACTTTGCCAATGGGTTCTCCTAAATAGAGTAAGGAATAGCCCGGACCGTTTTTCATTCCTGGAAATAGACAAGACCCGTGTCACAACGGGGCTGTAGAGACCGCCTTTGTTAAGTTTACATAATATACATTATCGGACGTTGAACCTGTGGCTGCCTGTGGCTATGGCGGCCTGCGGAAATTCCCGGTTCCGAAGGCCGGGTACTCTCAATCCTCATCCGTGGCATTATGACGGGGTATCCTTCATTCCCTAAGTGATACGATGTTTAAAGATTCGCCCAGCGTTTGCCGTGCAAGCTCGACGAGATGCGCATGATGGGTGAAGAAAAGCACCTGCGTCTTTCGCGACAGCGCGCCGAGGAGCTTCAGCCCGGCCGCCGAGCGCATGTCGTCGAAGTTGATGAAGAGATCGTCTGCGACGAACGGGAGCGCGTTCGACCTTTCGAGGTAATCTTCTATGGCGGCTATACGAAGCGCCAGGTAAAGCTGGTCGGCCGTGCCGTCGCTCATTCCCGGGATCCCGACCCTTTCTCCGCCCGGCCTGAGCCCGATGATCTGAACCCTGTCGCGCTCGTCGATCTCGGTGTCGAGGCCGCCGAACGAGCCGTTCGTAAGCGCTGCGAAATGCCCGGACGCGCGGCTTATCATCGGGTCCTGGTTTTCCTTCCTGTACCGCTCTATGGCCCATTCGAGCATCGTCGCGGCCGAGCGTATTCTGACGTAACGCTCCGTGATGTGCGCCATTTCGGCGATCGCGGATTCCTTCCGGGCCGCGGCTTCGGCGGCGCGGTCGTCGCCGCCGACGGCTTCGAATTCGTTTTTTCTGCGGGACAGCTCCCCTGCGGCCTCCTTGATATTTTCGTCAAGTGAATTCCTGCGCTCCTCCAGCTCTTCGATAAGGTTCCTGACGCTGGCGATGTCCGCCTCGCGGCATTCTTTTACGAGCTCTTCGAGCGTGAGCCCGTCGCCGTCCCGGACGAGCCTGTCCGTGAGGCTCCGCTTTTCGTTTTCGAGCTCCCTCAACCTGTCGGATTTCAGTATAGCCTCTCTTAGTCGGACCGTGTCGTCCACCCGGGCCGACTTCTGAAGGAAGTTTATAGTTTCATGCGCCGCCGCGGCAGAGTCTCCCGCCTCTTTTATTTTTCGTTCGAGCCGGGCTATGTCTTTTTCCCTTTCCTTCCTCCGCTCGTCCGTGCGTTTCGCTTCTGTAAGACGGCGCTCGAGCTCGATCACGGCGTTCTCTGTATCTTTCTCACCGGCGAGATCTTTCGCGGCGGTATCCACGAATTTTTTCACGTCCTGCGCCAGGTTCTCGATGTCGCGTTTAATCTTTTCGATGCGCTGGTGACGGAGCTCGTTTATCCTGACTGCCTTTTCCCTCATCTCTTCTATGGCGTCGAGCCTGGACGCAGCCTCGGCCGCGCCGGCGCTTTCGGTAAGACCGAGCGCCGTGACCGCTTCCTTCCATTTCGCTTCCCAGTGCGTCGCTTCTTCCTCCGCCGATTTAAGGTCGCGCTGCTTACGCTCGGCCTCGGCCTTCATTTCCCTGAGCCTGTTTTCGAGCCCCTTTCTCTTGACCGCGTCTTCCCGGAGGTTCGCGACGACATCGGCCGCCGCTTCTATAACGACGCCAAGAGGCTTGCCTTCGAGCGTTCCCGTATCGACGCCGAGCCGCGAAAGCTCGCCGAGTACGAGGGCCTTCGTCTCCGCTTCTTTTTTCCGGAGCGCCTCGAGCCTGCGCTCGGCCGCCTCGCGCTCCTCCGTGAGCCTCGTCATTTCGTTTCTGTCGTCGAGCCACACGAGCATCGACTCCGGCGGCAACGGCTCGAAAGGCGCTCCTTCCCACATCTTCTTCCACGCCTCATCGAGGGCCCCGGATTCGGCGGTGAGCGCCCTCTCCTCTTCGCGGAGTCTTTCGAGCTCCTTTTCCCTGTCGTCGATATGCCCCGATATCGTGGCTATCTCGGCGGTCGACTGCGCGTTATCGAAGCGGCGGTCGGCTATTCTGTCGGCCTCCGAGACGGCCTCTTCGTACGCCGAGGGGATATCCCTCCGCTCGCCCGTGAAGGCGGTTATTTCGGCCTCCGGCACCGGGCCGCCGTCTACGTAGTACCGCTTCACGAGCTCCCACCCGGCGTCCCTTCGCGCGCGGGCCTCTGCCAGCTCCCCGGGCGAGACGGCGTTTCCTTCCCCGGCGAGCCGGTCGCGGACGCTCTTGTACTGCCCGATATCCCGCTCCGTACTCCTTATATTATCGGCGCACTCCTTGATCCTGCGGTCGAGGGCGTTCCTGTCGTTCTGGTGTTTTAATACAGCTTCGCGCGGAGGTGCGGGAATCGTCGAAACGTCCGTATCTCCGGCAGGTGGATTGAGGGACTTCAGACGGCGCTCGACGGCATCGCTCGCGGCGCTGAGCTCCAGCTCCGCCGCCTGGATCCGAGAGGCCGTATCGCCGCCCGCCCGAGCTGCCTTTACGACGGCTTCGAGGCTCGACGCGTCCCGGGGCTCGCCAATGCCGGCTATTTCGCGGGCCATGCCGGCGGCCTGCGATTCGGCCTCTTCGAGAGCCTTTTTCGCGCCGGAGACCGTAGCGAGCGTTTCTACGTGGTGTTGTCGCAGGTCTCTTGCGGCATTGATTTTAGATCTCGCAGGCAAACGGTTTATAAGCTCCTCGACGTTTCCACCGTCCCATCCTGCCTCGCCGGCTAGCCTCCTGAAATCGGCTTCTTCAATGGCTAACTCTTCCTCGCGTTTGGGGAGATCGTCCTTCTCATTTCTCACCTCTATCCGGCGGTCGCGGAACGACAGAATTATGTTCTCACAGAGGAGGAGCTGCTCGTCGAATTTCATCCCTTCGAGCTCGGCCCCGGCTTCCTTTACCTGGAGCTCGAAAGCCTCCGTCAGTCGTGACGACTTTTCGAGCTCGCGTTCCGCTTTGTCGAAACGTTCGAGTGCGTCCCCGGGGAGCTTTATGACGCCGCGGAAGTTTGTAATCTCCCTTTCGGTATCGAGGAGCTTCGCCGCGTCGGCGTAAACACGGCGGATTCTGTTCAGCTTCGTAAGCTCGTGCGATATCTTTTTTCTCTCTTCGTCGAGCCCGGTGCAGCTCTTTCGGGCCTCGTCGTATGCCCGCCTCAGCTCCTCCCACCTGGCCGCCGTGACCGTATGCTCGCGTACGGCCCTCTCGGCTTCCTCGAGCCGCGCCTGGGCCCGGTAGTATTCCCTGTGCGCCGCCCTTCTCGGGCCCCAGAGGGAATCGGCGTCGGCCTTCAATTCCTCCAGCTTTTTCCTGAGCCCCGAAAGTCCCGTGCCGGCGGAGAAGAGCACTTGTCCCGCTTCGTTTTGAGAGTCCAGGATTTCTCTCCCGCCTTCGCGGAGCCGCCTGTGATCGAGGCTGAACATCCGCCTGAAAAATTCCTCGTCCGCCCCGCCGAGGTAAGGCGCGAGGGCCCCCTCCCCTCCCCTTACGGGAACCTCCTTCGGCGTGAGCAGCGTGTCCTTGTTGCCCTTCCGTCTTCGTACTTCGAGCCGCTCGGAGCCGTTTTCGAGCACCGCCCCTATCCGCATGTCTTTATAGTCGTGAATGAAGTTGTAGGGCGAGCTCTTGTCGATTCCGAAAAGGAGGTTTTCTATGGCGAGGAGCGCCGTCGATTTCCCGGCCTCGTTCGGGCCGAACAGTATGTGGATGTCCGTATCTCCGTGAGGGAGATCGATGGCCTTGCCGGTGAAGCAGCCGAAACCTATGAGGTCGAGTCGCCGTATGCGCATGGCTCAGTCTTTCCTCGCCTTGAGTAGTGCGCTCAGGTATTCGCGTGCGTGCTCCGCGAGCGCGGAATAGTCGGCCCCGAGGGCGGCGCTCAAAACGGTGTCGTCCACGCTGTTTCTGAGGTCGGACGGGAGCTTCGATATCATATCGCCGAGATCGGTCCTGAGGAGCTTGTGGAGGTCGGTGTCCGCCGCGGCGGCGCCCAGTATGTCGTGGAGGCCGCCGGGGATTTCCCCGGCGTCCGCGTCCTCGCCGCGAAGGGGCTCGGTGGATACGACGACGCGCTCTATCCACGCCGCCTCCTCGCCGAACCCGTGCGCCACGGCGCGCGCCTCGGCCAGGATGTGCTCCCCGGATACGAGGAGGCTCTCGTGTATCGCCGCCGCGCCGCCTAGCTCGATGCGGCACGCGAGCATGCGGCCGTCGGCCCGGCTGTTTATCGCTTCCTCTATCGCGCTCCTCACGCACTCTACGGCGTCGGACATCCGCTCGCAGCCCTCGACGTTCACCCTCAAAATCTCCCAGCGTACGACGTCCGTCCGGAGCGGCTCGAAGGATATGATTTCGTTATCCTCGACGGTTATAAGACGCCCGCCCTTGGGGCCCGTCTCGCGTATGTGACGTCCCTGGATATTGCCGGGGAACACTATGTGGGGCCTTTCGTGGACCACGCTCCCCTGGTGCACGTGGCCGAGCGCCCAGTAGTCGTACCCCCGGGCGACGAGCTCGCCGACGGCGCACGGCGCGTAGTTTTCGTGCCCGCCCATGCCCCCCATTCCCGTATGCAGAACGCCGATGTTAAACGCCCCGGGGACGGGGTCGGGGTAAAGGGCTGCGAGGTTCTCCCTGACGTCCCGCGTGTGGTAACCCTGTCCGTGGAGGGCCGCGCCTATATCTTCGAGCCTGAACGTCTCCGGCTTTTTCGCCGAAAATACTTTCACGTTATCGGGAAGCGTCAGCCGCCTCGTAATCCGGCTTTCGGCGTCGTGGTTGCCGTAGAGAATGAACGCCTGGATTCCCGCACCGGCGAGGCGGCCCATCTGGGCCACGAAGAAGAGGCCCGTCCGGTAATCCCTCCAGTCGCCGTCGTACAGGTCGCCCGCTATGACGACGAAGTCCACCTCTCTTTCCACGGCCTCGGTGACGAGGTTGGCAAAAGCCTTCCGCGTCGCCGTGCGTATGCGCTCGACCGCCGCGCCTTCCATCCCTTCGAGCCCCCTCAGCGGGCTGTCCAGGTGAATGTCGGCTGTGTGTATAAAGCTGAATGACGCCAAGTGGCTTACGTCTCCGCAGGTTCAGAAGTTCGTGAAAAGATTATAGCATGACACGGCGACCGGGTGCATCTTCACGCTTAAATTTGTGGTTACTTTGTATCCGGAAACATGTATCATATTTACCGGTTTTTTGACGCATACCCCTTGCCCGGGCATGCGCCGCTTTGCGCGTGCCCCCGAAAACGAGCCCGTGAGTTCGAGCGGCCATGTTGCAGGCCCGGCGCGGGCAATAATCGATAAACGGAGACGATACACGGATGGAACTTCTGGCAGGAGCTTTAAGGGTCGATGTAATGGGCAAAGACCTCTGGATGTGGATGCTCTTCCTGGCCCTTGTGCTGACGCTTCTTGCGCTCGATCTGGGGGTGCTTCACAAGGAGAGGCGCGAGATTTCGATAAAGGAGAGCCTCATCCTGAGCGCGGGGTATATTGTGATAGCGCTCATTTTCGGCGCGTGGGTCTGGTGGTCCATGGGCAAGGTGTCGGGGATAAATTACCTTACGGGATATTTCGTCGAGAAGAGCCTCTCGATGGATAATATCTTCGTCATATCGCTTATTTTCTCGTACTTCGGGATACCGCGCCTCTACCAGCACAGGGTGCTTTTCTGGGGTATTCTGGGGGTGATTATACTCCGCGCTATAATGATCGGCGTCGGTGCGACACTGGTCGAGAGATTCGAGTGGATACTCTTCATATTCGGCGGCTTTCTCGTGCTCACCGGAATAAAGATGCTGTTTTCGGCCGACCACGATCCGGACATGACGGACAACGCATTCCTCAAATTCCTCAGGAATCACATAGCCGTTACCGACAGGCTCCACGGCGAGAAGTTCTTCGTGACCGAAAAAAATCCTGTCACCGGCAAAACGGCGAGGCTCGCGACGCCGCTGTTCCTGGCGCTGATAATGGTGGAGGGGGCGGACATAGTCTTCGCCGTCGATTCGATACCGGCCATCTTCGCGATAACGACCGATACATATATAGTATATACAAGCAATATATTCGCCATACTCGGGCTCAGGGCGCTTTATTTCGCCCTCGCGGCTATGGTGAGCAGGTTTATTTACCTGAAGTACGCCCTGTCGGCGGTGCTGATCTTCATCGGGGGGAAGATCTTCTGGAGCCACTTCGTCGGCAAGGTCGATCCGCTCGTGTCGCTGACCGTGACGCTCGTCCTCCTCGCGGGAGGCGTGGTAGTGTCGCTCCTTAAGACGAAGCCCGTCGAAGCGGGTCCGTAGGGTCCCCTCGCGGGCCTTCGTCTCGCGGTATAAAGAAATGATTCGACCGCGGTGGCATAACAGGTAGAATTGAGTACCATGAAGCTCAGGGGTAAAAAGGCGCTGATTACGGGCGGGGCCAGGGGGATAGGGCGCGGCATAACCAGGGCGTATTTGAAGGAAGGCGCGTCCGTACTCATATGCGGGCGTAACGAGATAAACCTGAAATCCGCCTGTAACGAGCTTTCGGGCGCGGGCGACATCGACTACGTCGTCACGGATATCGCGGTCAGGGATGAAGTCAGGCATCTGGCCGCCGCCGTCGCGGAAAGGTGGAGGGCCCTCGACATCCTCGTCAACAACGCCAGCGTTCTCGGCGTGAGAGCGCCCGTCGCCGAGTACCCGGAAGACGTCTGGGACGAGGTTGTGCAGATAAACCTGAACGCGCAGTTCTACGTTACGAAAGCCATGATCCCGCTCCTTTTGCCGGGGGGCTCGATAATAAACGTGAGCTCCAGCGTCGGCAGGAAGGGAAAGCGCGAATGGGGTGCGTACGCGGCCTCGAAATTCGGCCTCGAAGGGCTGACGCAAGTCCTCGCCGACGAGCTTGCCGAAGTTGGGATACGCGTAAACTCGGTCAATCCCGGCGGCACGCGGACGGACATGAGGGCCGACGCATATCCCGACGAAGACCCCGAAACCATCCCTACCCCCGAAGATATCTCGCCCGTGTTCGTTTACCTCGCCTCGGACGAATCGGCGGGCGATAACGGAAAGGAATTTAACGCGCGGGACTGGATAAAGGCCGGTTAAGTTTCCTGCGCTGCCGCTCTATCTAATTCCACTCTGATTAATTATATTTGTATCCGTTTAAGATGCCGGTAAAGTATTTATAAACGCTTCAGGGGGTGGACTGTGATGAGAAGGGTACTTTTTCTGCCTTTTTTCCTGCTTATTTTTGGTTCCTGTGACGGCGGCGGAGGAGGGGGCGACGGCGAGGTCATAATCGAGGAATCGCCTAATATCTGCTTCTCCGCCGAGTCCGCGAATCCCTGCTTCGAAGAGAGCGCCGTCGTGGATACGTCGCGCGTCAGCGGCGAGACCCCGGACGAAGTCATCTCGAATCTCGAAAATTCCCCAGGGTTCCTGCGCGAGCTGGACGTAAAGGAGATATTGATAACCTTAAACTATTCCTATTTTCTCCCCCATCTCGATCCTGCATGCCGGTGGGATGAGAGCGTGATAATCATAAATACCCGCGAGGACTGGAGCCGTTTCACAAATAACTGTTATTTCGAAAACAACAGCTTCGTTAATTTCCCTTCCGTGGATTTAAGCGAGAATACCGTTATCGTTTCCTACCAGGATTATTCGGGGTTCGGGACAAAAATAGTTTCCGTCCTGGAATTCGATTCGTCTATCGTGGTCGTAACGGCCGATACGGTCAGCGACGTGCCCTCATCCGGGCCGGGATATCCGTCGCACATAGTGCGGGTCGAAAAAACGGGAAAACCCGTGGAGGTCGTGCGGGTCGAGTCGATATGCAATTCGCTCTACAACCTGTCGAGCTCTGGATGTCTCGCCGAGTCGCTCAAGAATGTTTGTGAGACGTATACCTGCCAGTTCGACATTGGATGGAAATCCCCGGAAAGTAAGGACTGCAGCGTGCTGAGCTGCACTTCCATCGAATGTTCGGGGATAGATGTTAGAAAGGATAACCGCATAGTGAGCGTTCCCGGAACGTTTATCGATCTCACCGTCGGTGGTGCGCATACGCCTGAAGGTTTGATCGATATTGAAGGGAATCTTTACGACGTCAGTTGTGAGCCGATAGTGGAGTAAGGAGATGCGGCGGCGGGACGTCCCTTCCCGGCGGGATGACAGGAGGCGTCGATTCTGGACCGGACTGTATATAAAAGATCGTTTATCCCCGCCCTGGCCCTTGGGCTTATCCTTGTGCTGGGGTTTTTTCTCAGAGCCGTAAATATCTCCGAAAACCCGCCCGAGCTCTTTTCGGACGAGCTCATAAACTTCGTCTCCGCACGGAGCGTCGCCGAAAAGGGGCGCGACCTTCACGGGAATCTCGCACTCTACTTTTCCGATAGGACCGAGCCGCGTCCGCCGGTCTACGGGTATTCCGCTTACGTCTCATCCATGATATTCGGCGACGGTCCCATCTGCATAAGGGCCCCCGCAATCTTCTTCGGCCTCGTCTGCATCGTTCTCGTCTACCTGGTCACACGCGAGCTCTTCGGGGGCGAGAGGGCCCCCCTCTTCGCCGCATTCTTCATGGCTGTAATCCCGTGGTCGATCCACTACTCCCGCGTCGGATGGGAGCCCGCAGCATTCCTCCCGCTGCTCCTCCTGGCGGTTTACACGATGGTGTACGGTATTGGACGCGGAAAGAAATGGATAACGGTTTTATCCTTCGGGATGTTCTCGGTCACGGTTTATACGTATCAGGCGGCGCCGCTGTACGCATTTTTATTTCTGGCGGCTCTCGTGATCATTTACCGGAGGTACTTTCTCCGCGAATGGAAGGTGTTCGCGGCGGGCTGTTTTCTTGCGGGGATTCTCGTAATCCCGCATATTTCGACCGTTTTGAACGAAGATATGATGCATTCCCGGGCGGAAAGGATCTTCACTTTTTCCGAAGGGGTGACGCCGGAATCGATCGGCACTTTTTTCGAGAACTACGTAAGCCATTATAAGCCCTCCTTCCTCTTTGAGCATGGTGATTCCAACTTGAGGCACGGAGCGGGCACGGGGACTGTTTACCGGGTCATGCTGCCGCTTATGCTCGCCGGGCTCGTGTATCTCTTCAAATCCGGCTTCGATAGAAAGAGCGTCGCCTTTATCCTCTTCTGGATAGCGGTGTTTCCCCTGGCCGCGGCGCTGACGAACGACGGCGTTCCGCACGCGACGAGGTCGCTCACGGGCGCGCCGCTCTTGTGCATCCTGGGCGGCCTGGGTGCGGGCGGCCTCGTCGCGACGCTCGCCCGCAGGACCGGGCGGCCCGCATACCCCACGGCCCTCGCCGCCTTGATAGTCGTCTCGTCTCTGGCGTCGCTGGCCTTGTTCGCGAAGAGGTATTATTACGAGTATCCGAAACAGTCCTGCGGCGCCTGGGAGTGCGGGCACAGGGATATATTCGCCGCGCTCTAAGGCCTGGAAGACGGGCATAAGCGCGCCTGCATGGGAAACCTCCATTTCGGGAACGAGCTTCAGCTTGTCGATTACTATGCGCTCGGCTGGAGCATGGAGATCGTTCGGGACATGGACGACCCGGCGTGTCTCGATGAAGGAACGCTCATCGTCTCCTCCGGCCGGCCCAGAAAATTCCGGAGGAACTCCTTCCTGGTGAAGAAGATAGAAATGCCGGAGGACATGAGGAGCTATTTTATTTACGAGGTCGGATATCCCGGCGGCGGCCGGAATAATTGAGCCCCCGGCGGCGACTTCCGAAGCCGTATTTATAGTGCTTTCACTCGATTCCCGGACTGCGATCAGGTTTTTTTGCATCGCCTTTATTTCTTATTTTCTCAATGTTATGTTTTCCGCAGGCGAGGTGTAGGGGGCCTTTTGTCATCCGGCAGGTTCGGGCCGGCGGTTCGGGCTGCCGCACGGCGACGTAAATGCATAAAAGAAGGTAGGGAGGGTGCATGAAAGTGAGGTCGATTTTTTCGAGTTTGCTGATCGCGGCCGCGGCCATTTCGGGAGCGGCTTTTTTTGTTTCCTGCACACACGAGAAAGTGCCCGTAAGCACTGAAAAGACGGAGCAGGATAGGTACGCCAACGGCGAGTACATAGTCAAAATAGCCGGGTGCAACGACTGCCACACGGCGGGATACACGGAAGCCGCCGGGGATATGCCGGTTGAAAAATGGCTCACCGGGAGCCCTCTCGGATGGCGCGGCCCGTGGGGCACGACGTACGCCTCTAACCTGAGGCTGCTCGTCGCTTCGATGACCGAAGAGGAGTGGGTTCACCTGGCGCACAATACGAAGTGGCTTCCGCCCATGCCATGGTACGTTCTCAGGGAAATGAAGGAATCGGACCTTGCCGACATATACTATTTCGTGAAGGCCCTGGGGCCTGCCGGCGAGCCCATGCCCAGGTACCTTCCGCCGGATCAGGACCCCGAAGGCCCCTACGTCGATTTCCCGGGACATCCTTAAGGGTGTTCGGTACCGGATCAGGAAACTATCAGGACGTGGAGCTCTTTCGGGCCGTGGACGCCCAGGGTGAGATTGAGCTCTATGTCCGCCGTCCTGCTGGGCCCCGTGATGAACGTAGTGCAGGCGGGTACGGCTTCGGGGGATTCGTAAATTTCATCGAGCAGGCCGAATAATTCCCCGATGTCGCTCAGTATATTTTCTTTCCTGACTATGGCGAGATGTACCGGCGGGATGAGTGAGACGCCCCTCGGCCTTTCGGGCGACGAAAGGAGGACGAGCGATCCGGTATCGGCGATGGCATAATCGGCCTCGGTGATCCCGATGCCCGTACCGGCGATTCCGGCCTTGTCTTCGGCCGGGGCGATGTCGAGCCCGCCGCCTTCGAGGGAACGGGCAATGCCGAGCGACTCCAGGTATGCCGTCTCCCATATCGAGAAGGACTTCACGCCCCTTTCTTTGATGAAGCCGGTTACGAATTCGAGAACTCCGTCCCGGTTCGCCCTGTAAACGGACGTGTTGATTCCGGATAGGGACTCGGCGAAAGTGTCGGCAAGGCTGTCTTTGGACAGCCCGTCGTCTGCAGGTGAATTCGCCGGTTCCGGGGGATACGCATCTTTACTCTCGCCGCCCTCCCCTTTCCCGAGGCCCTTCCTTATCCTGTGGAGTATCTCTTCGCGCGAATCGGCCGTCATCGTGGGCCCCCCTTACGGCTCATTTCCTTCCACCTCTCCCTGAACGTCGTTTCACTCACGGCCGGGAAATCCCTCTCGTCCGTCCACCTCGAAAAAGGATACGGGAGCGACCGGAGCACCCCTCCCCTCTTCCAGGGGAGCTGTGCGTAACGGGAAAGCCGGAGCGCCAGCTCGTATATCTTTCTGTGCGTGACGACCGTGCGCCAGAACCTGAACGACAGCGCCTCCATGATTGCGCCCGTCCCGCCGGTCTTCTCTTTCATGGCGACGACCTTGCTCCTCAGCTCGAGCAGAACCTTCGGGAAATCGATGTTCACCGGGCAGACGTCCCTGCACGCCCCGCAGAGGGACGATGCGAAGGGGAGCTCGGGGGCCCTGTCTATCCCCATGAGCTGTGGGTTTATTATCGCGCCGATGGGGCCGGAATACACCCATCCGTAGGAATGCCCGCCCACCTTCCTGTAGACGGGGCAGTTGTTGAGGCATGCGCCGCATCTTATGCAGTAAAGCGATTCCCGCGTCTCGGGATCGGCGAGTATTCCGGCCCGCCCGTTATCGAGTAGTACGAGGTGAAACTCTTCCGGCCCGTCCCTGTCGTCCCTTCGCCGGGGGCCGGTGATGAGCGATATGTAGGTAGACGTCTTCTGCCCGGTCGCGCTCCTGACGAGGAGCGGCAGGAAGAGCGAGAGGTCGCCGAACCGGGGAAGGAGCTTTTCGATGCCCATGAGGGCGACGTGTATCGGGGGGACTGTCGTCGTAAGGCGCGCATTGCCCTCGTTTTCGACGATGACTATGGTGCCCGTCTCGGCGACGCCGAAGTTGGCCCCCGAGACGCCCATGCCCGCGCCGAGGAATTCGCCGCGGAGCCTTTCGCGCGCGACTTTCGTAAGCTCCTCGGGCTCGCTCAAATAGGGCACGCCGAGCTTCTCGGCGAAGAGCTCGGATATGTCGTGGCGGGTCTTGTGTATCGCGGGGGCGATTATGTGCGACGGGTGCTCGCCTGCGAGCTGTATGATGTACTCGCCGAGGTCCGTCTCGACGGCCCTTATGCCCGCCGCTTCGAGGCCCCGGTTGAGCTCTATCTCCTCGGTCGCCATGGACTTGCTCTTGACGACGGATTTTACGCCATTCCGGCGTGCGATGTCGATTATGATATTCCGGGCTTCTTCGGCGTCCCTCGCCCAGTGGACGTGTCCGCCCGCCTTCCGGACATTCTTTTCGAGCTCGAGGAGATATTCGTCGAGGTGGGCTATAGTGTGCTTTTTTATCTCGCGGGCGCGGCCCCTGAGGGCGTCCCACCCGGGCGTCTCGTCGCTGGCGCGTTTCCTCGCGGCCCTGAAGCGGTCGGTGACCTTAACGAGCGCGCTCTGGAGATTCTTGTCACCGACGGCCCGCGCCGAGTCCCTCTCGAAGTTCACTCTATCGTGGCTGATTTTAAATACCTACCCTTTTCCGGTGTTTGCCAGGAGCTCCGCGAGGTGCATCACCTTCACGGGGAGCCCCCGCCTGCTTATCGCCCCGCCTATGTTCATGAGGCACCCCATGTCGGACGATACGACCGTGTCGGCCCCTGTCCCGGTTATGGAGTCAAGCTTCTCGTCGAGCATCGACACCGACACCTTCGGGAATTTTATGGAGAACGTCCCGCCGAAGCCGCAGCACGAGTCGTGAAGCGGCATCTCCCGGAACTCGAGCCCCTCGACGGACGCTATGAGCTCGCGCGGGGCGTCCTTCACGCCGAGCTCGCGGAGGAGGTGGCACGAGTCGTGATACGTGACGACGCCGTCGTACCTCGCACCCACGTCCGTCCTCCCGAGGATATTTACCAGGAATTCAGAGAATTCGTACGTCCTGTCCGTAATCAGGCGAAGTTTGTCGAGCATTTTAGGCTCGTTGTGGAATAGTTCCTTATAAAATACTTTAACCATGGTCGTGCACGACCCCGAGGGGCATACGACGTACGATTCCTCGTCTTCGCCATGCGACAACGCCTCGCCGAAGACCGAAACGAACCTCTCCGCGACTGCCCGCGCGTCGGCCCTGTAACCGCTGTTGAAGGCGGGCTGGCCGCAGCACGTCTGCTCCCCGGGGAAACGTACGTCTACACCGAGCCTTTCGAGGACCCTGACCATGCTCTCGCCCACCTGCGGGAAGAACGTATCCACGAGGCAGGTGATAAAAAGATTAGCTCTCATCACGCTCGCGTCCGCCGGATGCGGACTATTTCATTATCGTCTATCGTCGAAATTTTTTCAAACCGGGGATTGGGCGAACACGGCCGCGTCTGTTAGATTTATAGTCGGGAAAGCGGGGAGACCGGATTAACGGAAACGGAGATTTTCAATGCATAAAAGAGAGTTGCCGCCGCCCTCTCACTTCAGGCCCGAAAGGGCGGGCGAGGTATGGCGGGTCGAGTACGGGGAAATAGCTAGGTCGGCAAGGGAATGGGCCGACGTGCACGGGCTCGGCCCGGCCTCGGGGGACGAGCACCGCGTCGCGCTCGTGATAGTGGACGCACAGAATACGTTCTGCATCCCGGGGTTCGAGCTCTTCGTAGGAGGGCGATCGGGCACGGGGGCCGTGGACGACAACAGGAGGCTATGCGAGTTCATATACAGGAACCTCGGCGTAATCACCGAGATCGCCCCGACCATGGACACCCATCAGGCCATGCAGATATTCCACGCCGTATTTTTCGTGAACGACGAGGGCGGGCATCCCGCTCCCTACACGAGCATTTCGGTCGAGGACATAGAAAGCGGGAAGTGGAAGTTCAACAGGTTGCTGAGCCGTAACCTCGCCTACCCCGACGACTACATCGAAAGGCATCTCCTCCATTACGTAAAGGAGCTAAGGAAGTCGGGGAAGTACGAGCTTACCGTATGGCCCTATCACGCGATGCTGGGCGGCATCGGACACGCGCTCGCCTCGTCCGTCGAGGAGGCAGTCTTCTTCCATTCGATGGCGCGGCACAGCCAGCCCGACATACACGTGAAGGGAGACCACCCGCTGACGGAGCACTATTCCGTCCTCGCGCCCGAGGTTACGACGGGGCCCGACGGTGAGCCGCTCAGGCAGAGACAGGAGTCTCTCTTTCAGAAGCCGGTGGCCTCGGCGGCGATTTACAGGAAGCTCCTCGACTTCGACGCCGTCGTGATCGCCGGGCAGGCGAAGAGCCACTGCGTCGCGTGGACCATCGCGGATCTTCTGAAGCGGGCGCACGAGGGGGACGCAAGCCTCGTCCGGAAGATATATCTCCTCGAGGACTGCACGTCGCCGGTAGTCGTCCCGGGCGTTATAGACTATACCGACGAGGCCGACAGGGCGTTCGGGGAATTCGCGGCCGCGGGTATGCACGTCGTCCGCTCGACGGGGCCCATAGAGGACTGGCCGGGCATGAAATTCTAGCCCCCTGCAGTTCGTCGTGTTATGCTTGGATACCTGCGAGACCAGAAACCGATCAAGGGAGCGTAAGATGAGCTCGATTTTTACGAAGATAATAAACAGGGAAATCCCGGCCGTCATAGTCTACGAGGACGACCTCTGCATATCGTTCCGCGACATCGACCCCAAGGCCCCGCAGCACATACTGATCGTCCCGAAGAAAGAGATCAAATCCCTCGCCGAAGTCACGGATGAGGACGCCCCGCTTCTCGGGCACCTCCTCGTCACGGCCGCCCGGATCGCCAAGGAGCAGGGCATTTCGGATTCGGGATACCGGATAGTAGTCAACACGAACAAGGAAGGCGGGCAGGAAGTGAGCCACCTTCACCTTCACCTGCTCGGCGGCCGCCGGATGGAATGGCCCCCGGGATAACGCCGCACCATTTATTCAAATTCAGCCTATTTAGCAGCTCGTAGTGTGCGGGGTTCTCCATGTGATCCGGCGGCGCAGGATCACGCATACGGAGATATACCGTAGAGCTGTGGGGTTCTGGTTATTGTGTCCGCAGCGAGGTTAATCCATGCCCAGCGCTTCGGCGTCCCTGTCGGAGAGGAAGCCGCCGTCCGGGCGCTCTTTGACGGTGCCGTCGCGCTTCCAGGAGCGCTCGCAGCGCGGCTCGCCCGAAAGGTCCGATATCTTTATAGCGATCTCTTTCCCTTCGAGTATCTTGAACCTGCTCACGCCCGCGAGGTCCGGAAGCTCGGGCTCGAACGGCTTTAATTTCTTGTAGAGCTTTTCGTCAACCGTAACCGTAACGCCGGCGTCGAGAGGGTTGGATATGCCCTGGGCTTCCTTGGCGTCTTCCAGCGCCTTAAGCACCCTGGCCCTGAGGTCGAGGGCTTCTCGCCACGCCGGGTCCGCCGGGACGTCCACGGCTTCTGGAAGCCCGGCGAGATGAACGCTCTCTTTGGAGTCGGCCGGAAGCCCTTTCAGCGAAAGATACGCCTCGTCCGCCGTATGGACCAGTATCGGGGCGAGGAGCCGCACGAGGGCGTCGGTTATGCGGTACATCGCCGTCTGCGACCTCCTTCTCTTCCGGCTGCCTGACTTCTCGCAGTAGAGCCTGTCCTTCGTCGCCGCGAGGTAGACGGCGCTCAGGGTATCGTAGCAGAATTTGAATATTATTTCGTTGGCGAGCTTGTACTGGAACCCGGTGTAGGCCTCTACAGTCTCGCGTATGAACTTCGCGAGCTCCGCCATGGCCCACGCGTCGAGGGAATGCCTGTCCTCCTCGCCGAACTCGACCGCATCGGTCTCGGGGTCGAAGTCGCTTATGTTGCCGAGGAGGAACCTTATCGTGTTCCTGACCTTCCTGTACTCGTCCCCGGCGACGCGGAAAAATTCCCAGTCAACTTTTATGTCGTTCGTATACTTGAGCGAGCTCACCCACCACCTGCATATGTCGGCCCCGTGCTGCTTAAGGAGCTCTTCGACCTCGAGGGCGTTGCCGCCGGACTTGCTCATCTTCCTGCCCTGCGCATCGACCATGAAGCCGTGCGTGAGGAGCGCCTTGAAGGGCGGCCTCCCGCGCGCGCCAAGGGCGGGTAGTAAGGAGAGCTGGAACCATCCCCTGTGCTGGTCGGACCCTTCGAGGTAGAGGTCGGCCGGGAAGCCTATGCCCCTCTGCTCGAGGACGGAGTGCCAGGACGAGCCCGACTCGAACCAGACGTCGAATATGTCCATGCCGCGCGTGAGCTTCCCGAGCGCGCCCTCTTCCCCGGCCCATTCCGGGGCGTCCGGGTCCGAGAGCGGATCGTATCCTTCGAGTATCTCCTCGTCCGTACCCTGGAACCAGGCGTTAGAGCCCTTCTGTCTTATTTTCTCGATTATGACCTTTACGGATGCGGGGGTTAGAAGGCACTCGCCCTTATCGTTCACGAACGCCGGTATCGGGAGCCCCCACGCGCGCTGGCGGCTTATGCACCAGTCGGGCCTTGATTCGAGCATTCCCCGGAGCCTGTTCCGTCCCCACTCGGGATAGAAGTCTATCCCCGACTCGCAGTACTTTAAGGCGAGGTCCCTGAGCGAGCCTCCGAATTCGTCCACCTTCTTGTCGACGGCGATGAACCACTGCTCGGTCGCGCGGAATATCGTCGGCGATTTGCTCCGCCAGTCGTGGGGATAGCTGTGGGGATATTCCTCCTCGTGGAAGAGGTGCCCGGATTCGGTGAGACGCTCGGCGATTACGCCGTTCGCCGTCCATACGTCCATGCCGCGGAGCCATTCGGGCACGGTGTCGTCGAACGTGCCGTCGCCGAGGACGGGGCAGTATATGTCGAGCCCTTCCCTGAGCCCTGTCTGGTAGTCCTCGACGCCGTGGCCGGGGGCGGTGTGGACGAGCCCCGTGCCCTCGTCGAAGAGGACGTAGTCGGCAGTTACCACCCTGCTCGTCCGTCCCGCGAAGGGGTGCGTATACATTACGCCCGCGGCCGCTATGTCCCTGCCCTTCACGCCTCCGAGCTTCGTGTAATCCTCGACGCCGGCCTTCCTGAAAACCGTCTCGGCGAGGTTATCGACCAGTATGACCAAGGTTTCGCTCCCGTTTTTGGTAGCTTTATAAAGCCCGTAGTCGCCGTCGGGCGATATGGCTACGGCAAGGTTCGCGGGGAGCGTCCACGGGGTCGTCGTCCATATAAGGAGCGACGGCTTTCCGCCCGCCGGAACGTTTAACCCGTCGGGAAGCATGTCCGTATTCTCCACCTCGAATAAAACGTAGACGCTCTTATCCACCCTTTCGTAGTATTCGAGCTCGGCGTCGGCGAGCGCCGTCCTGTTCTCTATGGACCAGTGGACAGGCTTCAGGTCCCTGTATATGAGGCCGTGCTTCAGGAGCTCGGCGAAGACTTCGAGGACGCCCGCTTCGTAGGCCGGGATCATTGTGAGGTAGGGGTTTTCGTAGTCCCCCGTCGTGCCGAGGCTCTGCATCTGCCCCGACTGGAGCTTTACGTATTTTTCGGCGTACGACTGGCACTTGTATCTTATCTTGAGGCGTGAAAGGTCCTTTGCCTCCTCGCCGAGCTCCTTTAACACCTTGTGCTCGATCGGGAGGCCGTGGCAGTCCCAGCCGGGGACGAAATCGACGTCGAACCCGAGCATCGTGCGCGAACGTACGACGATGTCTTTCAGCACCTTGTTCAGAAGATGCCCCAGGTGAATCGGGCCGTTGGCGTAGGGCGGCCCGTCGTGGAAGACGAACTTCTCCCTGCCCTTCGATCTTTCCCTGATCCTGCCGTAGAGATCGATCTTCTTCCAGCGCTTCTGGAATTCAGGCTCCTTCTGCGCGAGATTAGCCTTCATGGGGAAGTCCGTGCGCGGAAGGTTAAGCGTATCCTTGTAATTTATCTTCTTGGCCTCTGACATTTGGCGCTTTAGCTCCTTAAGCCCCGAAAGCCTCGTCTATTCCGATAATCTTCCGATAATATTCAATGGCTTGGGTGAGATAGAGAACTGCTTCGTCGTTCGAGATGAAGGAAAATTGTAGCTCAGATAGGGCGAAATGCAAGGATCGGGGGCTAGTCTTTCTCGACCAGCTCCTTAAGCTCCCGGAGGAGCCGGCGTGAAAATACGACCCAGTCTTCCCACGCCTCCATGTACTCCCTGCTCTCGTCTACCTTCTTGTAGAGCTTAAAGCCTATCGGGGTTTCTTCGAGGAAATGCTCCTGGTCGCCTGTGAGCCTCGACTTCAGCATGCCGGAATACCTGCGGAGGAGAAGGAGCTTTTTAGGGTCGCCCTCTCTATACTCGGCTATGAAGAACCCGGCCGACTGCGCCGTGGGCATCTGCATGATATTACTCTCCTTGAAGTAGATGCCCTTGTTAAGGTTCTCGGCTTTCATGGAGATGAATAATTCCATACGGTATCTCGCACGGTTTATTCCCGGCATCCCGGGTCAGATTTATTGTATGGCCAGACGCGGCGTGAAGTCAAGAGTGACGAAACGGTATTGATTTTGCCCGCGGACGGGTCTAATAATTACACCTGTATTCACGGAGGCCGGATGAATCAGCTAGCGGGCAGGACGGCTATAGTCACGGGCGGCACGGGCGCGCTCGGAAGGGCCGTTACGTTCGAGCTGCTCACGCGCGGCGCGAACGTCATGTGCACCTACCTCAAGGACGAGGAGCTTAACGGCTCGCTCTTGCTCCGGCAGTCTTTCGGAGACAGGGTAGTCTTCGGCAAGGCCGACGTCATTCGGCAGCCCCACGTCGCCAAGCTCGTGTCCAAAACGGAGGAGATGTTCTCCCGCATCGACATACTGGTGAACGTCGTCGGCGGATTCACGATGGGGCCGATAGGGGCCACGGGCGAGGACGACTGGGACGCCATGATGGGCATGAACCTCAAGTCCGCCTTCCTCTGCTCAAGGGCCGTCGTTCCCGTCATGATAATGAACGGCTGGGGCAGGATAGTGAACGTCGGCTCCCGGCCCGCGCTCAAGGGCTCGGCGCGCATGAGTGCGTACGGCGCGTCCAAGGCGGGCGTGCTGAACCTCACGCAGTCGATGGCCGAGGAGCTCCGCGAGCACGACATAACCGTGAACGCCGTCATACCGGGAACCATGGACACCCCCGGGAACAGGGCCTCTATGCCCGACGGGGATTATTCGAAATGGGTGCCGCCGCCCGACGTGGCCAGGGTGGTGGCGTTTCTCTCCTCGGAGGAAGCCCGCTCCGTGAGCGGTGCGTTCGTGCCCGTGTTCGGGAAGTCGTAGCAGGCCCCGGTTTACCGTATTTATTTCAGGGGGAAGCCCGAACCGGCCCTTTCCATATCGTCCAGTATCGTATCCAGTAGCTTCCGTCCGAAGTCGGACGCCGTTTTTATGTCGTCCCGTGATATCTTTACGTTGTTAAGGTACTGGAGCCTGAAGACGTCGCCGTCGCCGTATTCGGGTATCACGCATCCGAAGAAAAATCCCATGTCCCGGAGAACCGAGCCGACGTATCCGGCGCCTTTCTGTTTTACGGGGAGGTCGGCGTATATGCAGTCGAACCTTTCGAGTGTCAGGTGCTTGAGATGAAACCGTATTTCGTCTATCGTTTTCCGGCCGATTTTCTCGATGACGATTCGCGCCTGGTTGTGGTCGTGCCGTATCGAGACGGACGCCGCGCCGGGGTGCCTGCCCTTGACGCCTGTGCGGCCGTTCTCGGCGACTATGTTCCTCGCATAGCCGAGCCGCTCGTATATTTCGGAAATGATTTGCTCGTACGCCTCGGGGACGTATATCGTTTCGGGCCCGCTCGAAAGGAGCGGCGTGAACATGAACGCGACGGACTGCCGCCTTGGCCTCTCGTCCTCGGATATGCTCTCGAACTTTACCGTCCCGGGGCTGTAGCCGAGCAAGAATCCCGTCTCGCGGCCGCCGAGCTCTATGCTCCCCTTCTGGCTGTAGGGGTGGACGGTGACGGCCTCGCCGTATATACCGATCACGTTCTGCTGCGTGACGAAGTCCTTCAGGTAATTCTTCATCATCTGGAAAAGGCCGCGCCCCCTGTACCGCGGATCGACGACGGCCTCTCCGGATTCGGCCACCTTCGCGCCCGGCGCGCTGAATATGAATCCGACGTGCCCTATGAGCTCGTTCCTGCTGTTGTACGCCCCCGACGACAGCATGAGGCCGCTCTTTAGAAGGGACTCGATCTGCTCCGGCACATACATGAAGTCGTTCGCGTACGTGTAGCCGTAACACTTGAACACGAGCCTCACGAGCTCGTGAATACCGCCCGGGTCGAGCATGGCGACGCCTATATTTTCGTCGCCGGGGGCTTCGGGGAGTTTGACGTGCTCGTGGTGCTCCGCGATGTCCATGACCTCTCTTATGTCCATGGACGGGAGGTTCTTCACGATCTCGGTCCTGTTGCCGCCCTTGCCGAGGCTCCTGAATTTCACCTCGTCCGCATAGTGCCGCGACATGTGGGCCCTGAACCTCTTCTCTTCGCCCTTTTCGAGCTTGTCGTAATCGAACGGAAGGCCCTTGTCTTCAACCGCTATCACGAGCGAGTGGAGCCGCCTGTATATGATTACCTCGACGGGCTTCCTGATGTCGCCCTCGAAGCCGTGGGCGACTATGTTTTCGATTATATCGGCCAGTACCTTGTCCAGTCTCTCGGCAGTGGGCGTCCGCATGCCGTTTGAAACGGCGATGCCCGTCACCATGTCTATCAGCGCCTTGATGTGGCTCTTCTCGGGCGTTATGCGTATATGTGCGATTTCTCTTTCGGGCTCGTGTATTACTTCGGCGGTGTCGTTTTCGCTCATAAATTCTCTCTTTCCGGATCAGGATTTTTTGGTTTTGTAGAAGTGGGTGCTCGATCCGACGAAGGACTCGGCGGCCTCCATGAAGGTTTCGGACAGCGTGGGGTGCGGATGTATCGACAGCGCTATATCCTCGGCGAGGGCCCCCATCTCGACGGCGAGGACGCCCTCGGAGATGAGCTCTCCCGCTCCTACCCCCGCGATCCCGACGCCGAGGACGCGTCCCGTGTCGGGCTCTAAAACGAGCTTCGTCACGCCGTCCGGGCGGTCGAGCGTCGAGGCCCTCCCCGACGCGGCCCAGGGGAATCTCGCGATCGTGAACGGAATCTTCTTTTCGCGGGCCTCGGTTTCCGTGAGCCCGCACCAGGCGATCTCGGGGTCCGTGAAGACGACGGCCGGAATGGCGTTGGGCTCGAAGGCCGATTTCTTTCCGGCGAGCACCTCGGCCACCACCCTCCCCTCGTGGGTCGCCTTGTGTGCGAGCATCGGCTCGCCGGCGACGTCGCCTATGGCGAAGATGCGGGGCTCCTTCGTGCGGCGGTGCTCGTCGACCTTTATGAATCCCTTCGCGTCCCTTTCGACGGACGTGTTCTCGAGACCTATGCCCTCGCTGTTGGGCTTCCTGCCTACGGAGACCAGAACCTTGTCGAACGCCGTCTCGACCGGCTTGTCCCCTTTATTCTCGACCGTGGCCAGTATGCCGTTTTCTATTTGCTTAAGGCTCGTGACCCTGGTTTCGAGCATCACTGCCTTGTATATACCCTCTATCCTTTTCTGGAGTATGCGTACGAGGTCCCTGTCCGCCCCCGGCATCAGGCCCGAAGACATTTCGGCCACGGTGATCTCCGTCCCGAGTGCGGCGTACACAGTCCCGAGCTCGAGCCCTATATATCCCCCGCCGACGATCAGCATCGACTTCGGCACGGACGGCAGGTCGAGAGCCGAGGTGGAATCCAGTATGTGGTGCGACGTCACGTTTATCCCCGGTATCCCCGCCGGCCGCGAGCCGGTCGCGATTACGGCATATTCGAAGGAGAGCTTCTGCGTGTCGCCGTTGGTCTTTATTATTTCGAGCGTTCGCGGGCCGGTGAACGCCGCCCGGCCGCGTATGTACTTCACCTTGCGCATTTTCGAGAGCTGGCCGAGGCCGCTCACGAATTTCCCCACGACGCCGTCTTTCCACGCGCGGAGCTTTCCGGCGTCGATTTCGGGTTTCGGGTACGAGATGCCCCAGTCGGCCGCCTGCGCGGCTTCGGTTATGACCCTGGCCGCGTGGAGAAGCGCCTTGGACGGAATGCAGCCCCTGTAGAGACACACCCCGCCCGGGAACTCCTCGGGGTCTATGAGCGTAACGTCGAGCCCTAGGTCCGCCGCGAGGAATGCGGCCGGGTAGCCGCCCGGGCCCGCCCCGATAACGACGACCTCCGCTTTTTCGTTTTCATTCGTCACTCGATTATTCCCTGCCGGATTCGCGTTGTGCGTCTGTGTGAAGCGCTATCCTTCGAGAGAGAGCCTGAACGGCTCTTCGAGCGCTTCGGCAATCCACCTTGCGAATCTCGCGGCGTCGGCGCCGTCGATGAGCCTGTGGTCGTACGACAGGGAGAGGGGGAGCATTAGCCTCGGCTGGAACTGCCCGTCGATGTACACGGCCTCGGTAACCGCACGGGAGACGCCTAGTATCGCGACCTCGGGCGCGTTGAGGACGGGGGTGAAGTAAGTGCCCCCGATTCCGCCGAGGTTGCTTACCGTGAACGTCCCCCCCTGAAGCTCGGCGGCGGTGATCTTCTTCGTCCTCGCTTTCTCGGAGAGAACGCTGAGGTCTACCGATAGCTCCTCTATGTTCTTCCTGTCGGCGTCCCTTATGACCGGGACCAGAAGCCCCCTGTCGGTATCGACGGCGACCCCTATATTATAATACTTCTTGTATACGATCCGGTTATTTTCCATATCGACGGAGGCGTTGAACTGAGGGAAGGCCTTTAAGGCCGAGGCTGCGATCTTGAGGATTATAGACGTCATGGTCAGCTTGCCGCCCGCCTCGGCGACTTCCTTTCCGTACTGCTTCCGGAGCTTTTCCATCTCCGTTATGTCCGCCTTGTCGTGCTGCGTAACGTGAGGGGCCTTCCACGCATCGGTGAGCCTTTCGGCGGTGAGCCTTCTCACCTTCGACATGGGGACGCTCTCTACGGGGCCCCACTTGTCGGACCCGGATTCCGCTTCACCGGCGGCGGGCTTTTCCTCGGCTGCCTCCGGTGCGCGGAGCTTTACTTCCGCTGCGGGCTTCTTCTCTTCGCCGCGCTCGAGGTCTTCTTCGGTGATGCGCCCCCCGGGGCCGGTGCCTTTTATCTTCGCTATGTCTACGCCCATTTCCCGGGCGAGTCTTCTTACTGTCGGTGAGGCCGGGATTATTCCGCTGGGCCCCGTGCTTTCGGGTGCGGGCCGCGTTTCCTTTTCCGTTTCCTTCTCTTCGGCTTTCGGCCCGGCTTTGGCCTCCGGCTTCTTCTCTTCTTTTGGCGGAGCTTCCTTCTCTGACGGGGGCTCCTTTGCCCCGGCTTCTTTCTTCCCGCCTTCCTCCGGCTCTTCGGCCTTCCCTTCCGGCTTTTCGGGCGCTTCCTCTTTTTTCCCTTCTTCCGGTGCGGGCTCCTCTTCCGCCTTTTCTTCCTTCGCAGGTTCTTCCTTTCCTTCTTCTCCTTCTTCCTTGGCTTCGGCTTTTTCCGGCACGGCCTTTTTCTCTTTCGGCGCTTCCTTCTTCTCCGCTTCGCCTCCGCCCGCCCCGTCGTCTATCGTCACCAGGAGCTGGCCTACCTTTATCGTCTCGCCCGACTTCACGTGAACCTCTTTTATCACGCCGTCCGCGGGGGACGGTATTTCGAGCGCGGCCTTGTCCGTCTCGAGCTCCATTAACGCCTGGTCCTTCGACACCTTGTCTCCGGCCGAAACGTATACGGTCGTAACGTCGCCTGTCTCTATGTCCTCGCCGAGGTCCGGGAGTTTGAATTCTATAGCCATTTGGAGTCGCCTCTTTTTACCGGTCTTTATAACTGTTCTAACACACGGCGCGGCCCCGCGTAAGGAGCTTTTTGATTAGCGCCGTCTCAGGAAACGAGCGGGCTCGCCTTTCCGGGATTGACGCCCATGTCTCTTATCGCATTCTCGACGACGCCCGAGCCGATTTTCTTTTCCCACGTAAGGGACGCCAGGACCGCGAGGGTTATATATCTCCAGTCCACCTCGAAGAAGTCCCTGAGCGCCTTCCGGCCCGCGCTCCTCCCGAAGCCGTCCGTCCCGAGCGAGACGAGCGGGCGCGGCAGCCACTGGGATATCGAATCCGGGAGGGCCGTCACGTAGTCGGACGCCGCCACTATGACGCCCGGGGCGTCCCCGAGGCATGCGGCCGCGTACGGCGTCCGCTTTATCTCCGACGGATGGAGCATGTTCCAGCGGTCGCACTCGTAGCCGTCCCTGTGGAGCTCCTTATAGCTCGTGACGCTCCACACGTCGGCGGCGACGCCGTACTTCTCTTCGAGCACCTTCTGCGCCGTAAGCACTTCGTTGAGTATCGTCCCGCTCCCGAGGAGCTGCGCCCTGAGATCGCCGTTCTTGTTCGCCGCGGCCCTGAACCTGTACATGCCCTTCAGTATCCCCTCGCGCGCGCCCTCGGGCATCGGGGGCTGCTCGTAGGTTTCGTTCATGACGGTTATGTAGTACATCAGGTCTTCCTGCTCGCCGAACATGCGCCTTATGCCTTCCTCGACGATGACGGCTATCTCGTAGGCGAACGCCGGGTCGTATGCTTTCAGGTTCGGCAGCGGATACGCGAGAAGGTGGCTGTGCCCGTCCTGGTGCTGGAGCCCCTCGCCCGCGAGCGTCGTCCGCCCCGCCGTGCCGCCGACGAGGAATCCCTTCGCGCGCGAATCGCCCGCCGCCCAGATGAGGTCGCCGATGCGCTGGAACCCGAACATCGAGTAGAAGATGAAGAACGGGATCATGTTGATGCCGTGGTTGGCGTACGACGTCCCCGCGGCGATGAAGGACGACATCGCGCCCGCCTCGGTGATGCCCTCTTCGAGTATCTGGCCGTCCCTGGCTTCTTTATAAAAGAGGAGCGTTTCGGCGTCTACCGGGTCGTAGAGCTGGCCCACGTGCGAGTATATACCGACCTGCCTGAAGAGGGATTCCATGCCGAACGTGCGGGCTTCGTCCGGGACTATGGGGACCATGTACTTTCCGATATTCTTATCCTTAAGGAGCTTGGCGAGGAGCCTCACTATAGCCATGGTCGTCGCGGCCGCCCTTCCGCCCGAGCCCTTGTGGAACTCCTCGAACAGCGCGGGCGACGGGAGCTCCATCGGGCCCGCGAGTACTTTCCTCTGCGGGAGGAACCCGCCGAGCTCGCGGCGTCTTTCGAGGAGATATTTTATCTCGGGGCTGTCGTCGGGCGGCCTGTAGAAGGGCGCCTTGGCGACGTCCTCGTCCGATATGGGGATGTTGAACCGCCGCCTGAATTCACGGAGCTCGTCTTCGTTCAGCTTCTTCTGCTGGTGGGTGACGTTCCTCCCCTCCCCTGCCTCGCCGAGCCCGTATCCCTTTATCGTTTTCGCGAGTATGACGGTCGGCGAGCCTTCGTTCTCCACCGCTGCCTTGTAAGCGGGGTATATCTTCTCGGGGTCGTGCCCGCCGCGGCGGAGCTTTTGAAGCTGCTCGTCGGAGAGGTCTTTAACCATCTCGAGTAGCTCGGGATATTTCCCGAAGAAGTGCCTGCGTATGTATTCGCCGTCGGCGACGCTGTATTTCTGGTAATCCCCGTCGACAGCCTCGCCCATGCGTTTTACGAGGAGCCCGTCCTTGTCTTTGGCCAGGAGAGGGTCCCAGTTGCTGCCCCAGATGACTTTTATGACGTTCCACCCGGCGCCCCGGAATATGGCCTCCAGCTCCTGGATTATCTTGCTGTTGCCCCTTACGGGACCGTCCAGCCGCTGGAGGTTGCTGTTGATTACGAATATGAGGTTGTCGAGCTTCTCCCTCGAAGCGAGCGTTATGGCGCCGAGGGTCTCGGGCTCGTCGCATTCGCCGTCCCCCAGAAACACCCATACGCGCGTGTCGGAGGGCTCCTTAAGGCCCCTGTCTTCGAGGTAGCGGTTGAACCGCGCCTGGTATATCGCCATTATGGGGCTGAGGCCCATCGACACCGTCGGGAACTGCCAGAAGCGCGGCATGAGCCACGGGTGCGGGTAGGACGAAAGGCCCCCGTTGGGCGAGAGCTCGCGCCTGAAGTTCTGGAGGTCCTCGATGGAGAGCCGCCCTTCGAGAAACGCCCTCGCGTATATGCCGGGCGAGGCGTGGCCCTGGAAGTAGACCATATCGCCCTCGCTCCTTCCGTCGGGGCCTCTAAGGAAGTGGTTGAACGCGACTTCGTAGAGCGCGGCCGCCGAGGCGTAGGTCGATATGTGGCCGCCTATGCCCTCTTCGAGCCTGTTGGCGCGGACGACCATTGCCATCGCGTTCCACCGGATGAGGCTCCGTATGTTCCATTCGATATCCTGCCTGCCGGGATACTGGGGCTGCTTCGAGAGGGGGAACGTGTTTATGTAGGGTGTGTTGGCGGTGAACGGGAGCCTGACGCCCTTTTTCTGCGCGTGTATCTGGAGGATCTTTATGAGCGTGGCCGCCCGCTCTTCGCCCGCCGTTTCGAGGACGTAATCGAGGGATTCGAGCCATTCCCTGTTCTCTATCTTCTCGAGCTCCTTTTTTCTGTCGTCGGATTTTTCGGGCATCGGCGGGACCTCTGATCGAGCGTATTTTGGCGTCTTGAGTACACTAAATATTAAAGCACCCCCCGTCTTCAAGTCAACCGGTTTTACCGGCGCGGAGCTTTCGGCGGCCGGTGGACGGGTATCTGCGGAATGGGCCTCCGAATTCGGTTCACGGGGCGTTAAAATCGATTATTTTAGGGCAAAACCGATTGACGCTATAACAATAAAATATATACTACTTCCACTATGGAAAAATTCGATCTGACAGTCATCGGAACCGGCCCCGGCGGGTACGTCGCCGCCATCAGGGCCGCACAGCTGGGAATGAAGGTAGCGGTAATCGAAAGGGACAGGCCGGGGGGCGTCTGCCTCAACTGGGGATGCATACCCTCGAAGTCCATACTCAAATGCGCCGAGGTGTATCAGTACTTCAAGCACTCGGATCAATTCGGCATAGAGCACACCGGGCTCAAGTATGATTTTTCGAAAGTTATCGACAAGAGCCGGGGCGCTTCGGATACGCTCACCAAAGGCGTCGAATTCCTCTTAAAGAAAAACAAGATCACGCTAATCAGCGGGACGGGGAAGCTGATCGCGAAGAACAAGGTCGGCGTCACACAGGAGAAGGGCCAGATCGAAGTCGAGTCGGACAAGATTCTGATAGCCACGGGCTCGGTTCCGGTAACCCTTCCGGGCCTCGAGGTCGACGGCAAGCTCGTCATGACGAGCGACGAGGCGATATTCTACAGGGAAGTGCCGCCGTCGGTCGTCGTCATAGGCGGCGGATATATCGGCGCCGAGTTCGCATACGTCTACAACTCGTTCGGGAGCAAGGTCACGATAGTCGAGATGCTCGACCACCTCATTCCCGGCGCCGACGAAGACGTATCGAGAGAGCTCGAAAAGAGCTTCAAGAAGGCCGGCATGGACGTTCTTACGGCGACGAAATTCAAAGAAGTGAAAAAGAAGAAAAAGACGGTGGACGTCGTTCTTGAAAAGCTCTCCGACAAGAGCGAGGTCACAGTTTCCGCCGCGATGGTTCTGGTGGCCGTCGGCAGGCGCCCGATAGCGAACGACGCGCCGACGTCTCTCAGCTACTACAAGAAATCGGCCGACATAGGCCTAAGCGATTTGCGCATCGAGCTCGACGAGCGCGGGTTCGTAAAGACCGACGATTCCTACATGACGACCTGCTCGGGCGTCTACGCGATTGGGGACGTCGCGGGCCCTCCTCTTCTCGCCCACAAGGCCTCTGAAGAGGGCGTCGCGGCTGTGGAGATGATGGCCGGGCTCACGAGCAAGGTCCATTACGACAACATCCCCGGGTGCGTTTACTGTCAGCCCGAGGTGTCCATGCTCGGCATGACCGAAAAGCAGGTGAAGGACCTCGGCTATAACTACAGCGTCGGCAAGTTCCCGTTCAAGGCGGCGGGTAAGGCCGTCGGCACGGGCGAGACGGATGGATTCGTGAAAATCATCGCCGACAAGGCGACAGGCGAGATACTCGGCGCCCACATCATAGGCCACGGCGCAACGGAGCTAATAGCTGAAATTGCGGTCGGAAGGACGCTCGAAACGACGCCGCTCGAAATAGCGATAACGTCGCACGCCCACCCCACGCTTTCAGAGGCGGTCATGGAGGCGGCGCTGGCTGCCATGGGACGGGCCAGGAATATCTGACGAATCTCCAGGGCCGGGTGTGATCTGAATTTGCCAATTTTTCTATACATTCTCCTGATTCCGGATATAATAAAATAATGAACACATTCAAGGTCTATAAGCTTGGCATGGTTCCTTACAGGAAGGCGCTCGACATTCAGCTCAGCCTTCTCGAAAAGAGGAAAAACGGGGAAATCGGCGACACGCTTTTACTTCTCGAACACCCCCCTACTCTCACGACCGGACGCAGGGGCAACATGGCCAACCTGCTCGTTTCGGAAAAGCTCCTGGCCGAAAGGGGCATCCACTTCGAGGTCATAAGCCGCGGGGGGGACGTCACTTTCCACGGCCCGGGTCAGCTCGTCGGCTACCCTATATTCGACCTTTCAGCGGACAAGGACGTCCACAAATACCTCCGGAGGCTCGAGGACGCGATAATCCTCGCCCTGAGGCCCTACGCGATACCTGCAAGGAGCATCGAGGGTGTAACGGGCGTCTGGGCGAAGTGGCACAAGATCGCTTCCATAGGGGTGGGAGTAAAAAAATGGATTACTTACCATGGTTTCGCACTCAATGTTAATACGGACCTTTCATGTTTCGACCTCATAGTCCCGTGCGGCATACAGGACGTCAGGATGACGTCCATACAGAGGTGGCAGGCGAGGCAGGACGAGGTCGATATGGTAGGCGTCGAGGAAAATATAATTAAAGCCTTTTCTCAGGTATTTAACAAAAAGCACCTTAAAACCGTAACTCTTTTTGGAAGCAACGCCGAAGACAGCGCAGATTTCGAGCTGATGCTCGACATAGAAAAGCGGCTCGAAAGCTAAGCGGGTGCCGGTGTCTACGGGGCTCTGCTGCCGGGGCGGCATCGGTCGCTCCCTCGAGATATTTGCCGGACTCTCCCGTTCCGGGGAGCTCCGCGGACGAATGAAGCCCCCTCCACTCGCTCCTCCGCCCAAACCCACTATACGGCGCGGCTTATCACAAAAAGTTCTTCAGGTGCGCCCGCTTGTTTATGTTGAGCTTCTTGAATATCTTCGACAGGTGGTGCTTTACGGTCTTTTCGCTTATGTAGAGCTCGCTTGCGATCTCGCGGTTCTTCTTCCCCCTCCCCGCGAGCTGCATTATTTCGAGCTCGCGCCTTGTAAAGGACGGTATCGAAAACTCTTCCCTGTCCGCCCCCCGTGATTTGTAGAAGAAGAGCTGATCGCTGATGAACTTCTCCATGATCTTCCTCCTGTGCCAGAGCCCGCCCGAGGCAGCGCAGCCTATGGCATCGACCAGCGTCTCCTGCTCGAAGTTCTCGAGAAGAACGCCCTTTACACCGATCTTCAGCATCGTCAGCTCCTTGTCGAAATCGTGAGCCTTTATAATCGTGAGGACGTTTACGCTGGGGAATTCCGAGATGGCGGAGCGTATGGATTCGAGCGTCTCCGGGGAATCTATGTCCTTGTCGTCGTCGTTTATGATGACTACGTCCGGGTCGGTTTCGTATATCTTGAGCATCATCTCGACCCTGCCCATCGACTGACCTGCAACCTTCACGGACGGCGCGTTCGCAAGCATTCCGGTTATGCCTTTTATCATAAGCGGGTGCAGGCTTACGACGAGGACGCTCACCGGCTCGCCGCCGCCCTCGCCGGGCCCGAATACCGGGCCGTTTCTCCTCGAATGGATGCTCATTCATCACCGGGTTTTATTGCGTTTGTTAGATAATAAGTGAATGCTGGAATTATGGACACCCTTATTTATAACAAAATACCCGGGCTGACGCAATCGGGTGATTACTGTATTTCATTTAGGGCAATACTGTAGGTTCACAATCGAATATCTATTATTCAAAGGGACATACAGAAATGCTTTTGGCTGTCTTAAATAATTACATCACTACCGAAACACTGGAAGGAAGCGGACAGATATATTATTATAAACTATCCCAGGCCGTATATTGCCGGCGTAAAACGCCAGTGGCCGGCGAGAAGGCGTCAGGCGAGTGAACCGAATAAAGCGAGAAAATAACGTAGAGCCCCGGACACTGGCCCCATCGGATGGGGCTGAAAACGAAATAGAGGCCCTCCGTAAGAAGGTGCGCCAGCTCGAAGAAAATCTTTCCCGGCACAGGGGCTACAGCGAAAAGCTCGGGCTGCTCTGCTCGGAGATCGAAAACCTCGTAAACGACGGTACCGAAGCACCTGTATCCATTGGGGGGATGTCCGGGGGCGAAGTGCTTTCCGCCGAGCACACGGAGCTTATCTATAAGAGCCTCCTCCACTACGAAAAGATGAGCCGTTATGAAAAGATCATACGCATCATCACACAGAGCGTTCACCGCTCGCTCGACCCGGGCGAGGTCATAAACATAGCCGTCGAGGAAATGAACAAGCACATCGAGTCCGCCGAGAACGTTTGTATATACATGGTCGAGGGGGACGATGCCGTACTGAAATCCTTCAGGGGATTCCCGAAGAAGATAATGAAGCTGCTCGGCGTGATCCCCTATCCCGGGGGCTTTACGTGGAGGACGATAATCGACTCGAAACCGATCCACTGCCCCGACGTCGACGAGGATGCGCTCATAGGGCCCAAGGGGCGCGAGATCGGGACGAAGTCCTACGTCTGCATGCCCATATGCCACGCGGGGAAGGCGATAGGGAGCATCAACGTAAACTCCGCGCGGAAACACGCCTTCGGGAAGGAGGAGCTTCACCTCCTCGAAAAGGTCGCCGGGCAGATAGAATCCGCCATAAACAACGCCCGGCAGGCCGAAGAGCTCAGGAAGTCGAAAGAGGAGCTAAGGGACAACATAGCCAAGCTCAGGCGAAAGAATCGCTACGAGAGGGTCATAAACACGGTCACGATGAGCCTTCACCAGTCGCTCAGGCTGGGTGAGGTTTTCGAAAACGCCGTCGAGAGCCTACACAAGGAGGTTCGCGAGGCCGAGCACGTGCTCGTATATCTCGTCGAGAGCGGGAAGCAGCCCGGTTTCGGGAACGGATCCTACGCCGTGCTCAAGGCCCAGCGCGGCCACGAGATTAAATTCCTCGAGAAGATCGAGAGGATCCCCTATCCCCGCGGCACAACCTGGGAGACGATAATCGAAGGCCGGGCCAAGTTCATACCCGACGCCGAGGAGGACCCGAGTCTCGGGCAGGCGGCTAGGGACTTCGGCGCGGCGAGCTACGTCTCGATGCCGCTCAAGCTCGAAGACGATACTGTGGGATGCATTCACATCCATTCGTTCAAAAAGGGAGCGTTCACGAAGGACCATCTGAAGCTCCTCGAAATAGTGGCGAAGCAGCTCGAAACGGCTATAAACAACGCCCGCAAAACGGAGGCGCTCCGTAAGTCCGAGGAAGCGCTGAGGAAAACGAAAGACGACCTCGAAGAGCGCGTCAGGGAGAGAACGTCCGAGCTCCAGAAATCGAACACGCTCCTCATAAAGGAGATACTCGAGCGAAGGTGCGTCGAAAACGAGCTCAAGCAGTCGCTCGCCGAAAAGGACGTGCTGCTGAAAGAAATCCACTACCGCGTCAAGAATAACCTCCAGATAATATCGAGCCTTCTGAACCTGCAGTCGCGGAAGATAAAGGACAAAAATGCGCGTTTGTCCTTTCTCGAAAGCAATAACCGCATACAGTCCATAGCGACGCTCCACGAGCAGCTCTACCGCTCGAAGGATTTATCGAGGATAGATTTCGGCTCGCACATTCGCAACATGACGAACCACCTTCTCCGCTCGTACGGCGTCAGGAACAGCGATATTAACGTGGAGATCGACGCCGGCCTGGTCTATCTCAACATCAACACGGCGATTCCCTGCGGGCTCATAGTGAACGAGCTCGTCTCCAACGCGATAAAGCACGGATTCGCCGGGCGGACGAAGGGGAATATAAAAATCGGCTTCGGCAAGGACGGCGAGAGATACGTTCTCACCGTGGCGAACGACGGCGAAAGGTTCCCGGAAGACGTGGACATCAACGACAGCGCGACTCTCGGCCTCGAGCTCGTCACATCGCTCGCAAAGCAGCTCAAGGGCTCGATCGGCATGTCCAGCGGAGAAGTGACGGAATTCAGGCTCGAGTTCCGCTCCTGAATTAAAATCGTGGAAGGATAAAATGGAAGATATAAAGGTTCTGATCGTCGAGGACGAGATAATAGTCGCGAGACACATAGAAGACACGCTTCTCAGCCTCGGGTACGGGGTGGTGGGCATAGTGTCTTCGGGCGATGAGGCGATAAGGCTGTCCGGTGAATCTCCCCGGCCCGACATCGTGCTGATGGACATAATGCTGGAAGGTGAAATTGACGGGATAGAGGCAGCGGAGAGGATTCGCAAAAGCTACAGCATCCCGATAATCTTCCTCACGGCGTTTTCGAACGAGAAGACGCTCCACAGGGCGAAGACCGCAAAGCCATACGGATATATACTTAAGCCCTTTCAGGAGACCGACTTCTTCACCTCTATCGAGATAGCGATTCACAAGCACAGGATTGAAAGAAAGCTCGTCGCGGAGACGGAAAACGCCCTCGCCGCCATAATAGGGAGCGCCGAGGTCTTCCTCGAAGAAGGCGCCGAGAAGCACGACAGCGAAACGCTCCGGAGGATAGAGGCCATAAGGCACGCGGCGATGATAATAAAGGACACGATAGAAGAACTCTAGAGAGATGGAAAATTCCATATTCCTGCATCTGAATTCATTCGTGGAACACGACCACGTCTGCCACATCTACGAGAACGACTCGGAATGTTTCGAGATCGCGGCGAATTACTTCCTTCACGGCATAAGGGCAGGCAAGGAGTGTATTTACATCTCCGACAGGCCGGCCCCTCCCGATCTGCTTAAAAGGCTCGAAGGGCACGGCGTAAGGCACGGAGGCAAGAGCAAGGCGTTCGAGGAGATCGTACTGGCGAATTTCCTCAAGGAGCCGCGAAGGCCCGACGCCTTTATCTCGCAAATCGAAAAGAGCCTCGACAAAGCCGCGAAGAAAGGCGGGAGGCCGATCCGTGTGCTGATGATGCTCAACACGGACCCTTTCTTCTCGCTGACGCAGTCCGAGCGTATGTGGATAAAGGCGTCCCTTAACAAGCTCAGCCTGGAGAAGCCCGTCATAATGCTGACGCAGCACAACGTCGAGCGCATAAGCTCGAAGGAGCTCCTGGCGATATTCAGGACCCATCCGACGATAGTCGAGAGAGGGAGGGTTTACACGAGCCCGTTTTACCGCGAGCCGGGAGAGCTGATGAGGGAAGGCGAGAACGAGCTCGACAAGTTCGGCATGCTTAGCGGTAAGGAAAAGAAGGTGCTCGGGCTGATAACGAATGGGCTAAGCAACAGCGCAATCGCCAGGGAGCTTTCGATAAGCATCAAGACGGTCGAAACCCACAGGGCCAACATCATGAAGAAGCTCGACATACACAACCTCGTGGACCTCGTGAAATACTCGATGCGGAAGGGGCTGGGGTGAAAGGGATAATGTATCTATCTTAAGATGTGATAATATGATTGAGCTTCTTGATACATAAAAATACGATGATTAACGGATCGCTTTTTACAGAGGAGTTTTTAAAAGAAGGCATAACAAGCTTTCCCGAATGGAACTCTATCACCACGGATGAAGTCAAAGATTTCAAAGATGAGCTTAAAGCCGTCTTCGATAAATTCCCGACCGATGGGAACCCGCTTGAGTCAACGACTGAAAATGATTTAATCGAACCCGTCATCAAAGCACTCGGTTGGAATTTCTTCCTGACGCAACAAACTACTGCCCCAAAGGGCAGAGACGACGTCCCCGATTATCTGCTTTTTGATAACGAAGATTCAAAGAACAAAGCCAACAAGGAAAGGGATCAATATAAGCGTTATGTTCACGGTACTGCCATACTCGAAGCGAAACCCTGGAATGTCCGGCTCGACCGTAAGGGCACTCAGCCTATGGACCGCGTGCCTTCCAATCAGATAATACGCTATCTCACGAGTGCCGACACGCAATCCGACGGACGCATCCAGTGGGGCATTCTTACAAATGGACGCTTTTGGCGTCTTTACTATAACCGTGCCAAGTCAAAGTCAGAAGATTATCTCGAAATCGACTTGCCTCTAGCGCTTGGCTTGCCCGGTTTTCAGACCGACCCTTTTTCGAGCGGTGATGTTGGGGAGCAGGATTGGTTAAAGGTTTTCTATCTCCTCTTCCGCCGTGATGCTTTCCTCCGGCAGAGGGAGGAGAAAACCTTTCATGAGCAGGCGCTCGAAAGGGGCAGATTCTGGGAGTCGAAAGTTGCCGACGACCTCAGCGATATCGTTTTCAAAAACGTTTTCCCGGCGCTCCTCACAGCATTGAAGGATAACGACCCGCAAAAACCCAACCCGTTAAATGATGCATATCTTGATGAGCTGAGAGACAACGCCCTTACTCTTCTCTATCGCTTGCTGTTCGTCCTGTATGCCGAGGACAGAAACCTTCTTCCGGTTTATGACAGCAAATACGACGATTATGGTTTCAGAAAACGTATTAGAGAAAATATTGAAAAACGCATGAGAGAAAAGGATATATTCAGCGAGTCACGCGATGACTATTATCACAATACCCTGAATCTGTTCGAATCTATAAACAAGGGTGACGAAAGCATTGGGCTCCCCCCATACAACGGAGGGCTTTTCGATAGCGGTGGACATCGGCTACTGAGCCGGGCACGGATACCGGACAAAATCTTTGCTCCAATAATTTACAAACTATCGCATCTCGAAGACAAAGGCGTGATGAAGTGGATTAACTACCGTGATCTGTCTGTTCAACAGCTTGGTTCAATATACGAAAGACTGCTTGAATTCTATCCGAAGCTGGAAGATGACGGATCACTAGCGGTCAGCCCCAATATATTCGCACGAAAAACATCCGGCAGCTATTACACCCCGGAATCTCTCGTCGGTCTTATTATCGAGCGCGCCGTCGGACCACTGTTGAAAGAATGTAAAGATGCTTTCTTGAACAAGGTCCATGAACTGAAAAAACTGAAAGACAAGAAAATGAAAAGCAGAATGCTTGAAAGCGCTGACCCTGCAACCGCTATGCTCGACCTCAAGATTTGTGATCCCGCTATGGGGAGCGGTCATTTTCTTGTTAGTCTGGTTGACTATCTGGCCGACAACATACTTGAGACCATAGATGAAGTCGAAACCGAAGGGTCTGTGCCGTGGGCGGATAAAGATAATCCATATGTGTCTCCGGTCTCAAAACGCATAGCATCAATTCGTGCGCTTATTCTGGAGCAGGCAAATGAGCACGGATGGAACGTGAAGGAAGAGCAACTGGACGATAAGCAAGTAGTACGCAGAATGATACTCAAGCGCTGCGTTTACGGTGTAGACAAGAACCCCATGGCGGTCGAGCTGGCTAAGGTTTCGTTATGGCTTCATACGTTCACTGTTGGTGCGCCCCTATCCTTCCTGGATCATCACTTAAGGTGCGGCGACTCGCTTTTCGGCGAGTGGGTCGGAAAGTTACAGGACGAATTAAATGAACGTGGTGTTTTATTTTCTCATAATACTGTAATTAAAGCCCAGAACGCGGCAGCGGGAATGCTGCGGATTGAACAACTTACAGATGCGGATATATCTGAAGTCAAGCAGTCAGCGTCTATGTTCGAAGGAGTGGAAGAGGCAACAGCGCCATTAAATTCATTCCTGCAGCTCTATCATGCGTTCAAGTGGATAGCATCGTCACCGAATGACAAAGTCGCTGTTGATGGCTGGCTCTTTGGAGACTATGGGGATCCTTATCAGATAGCCGAGGGAAAAATCCAAATCCAGAAAGATACGATACAGGCAAATCAGTTCAAGGAATTGTTAGCAAAAGCACGAGATCTTATAGAAGAAGAACATTTTCTCAATTGGGAAGTTGCTTTTCCGGGTGTATGGAAATACTGGGAAAGACACGAACCCGAAGGCGGCTTCGACGCCGTAATCGGCAATCCGCCGTGGGACAGGATGAAGCTGCAACAGGTTGAATGGTTTGCTGATCGCAAACCTGAAATTGCAATGGCTGCACGCGCTGCTGATCGCAAGAGAATGATTGAAGCGCTAAAAAACACAGATGACCCACTTTGGAAGGAATATGAAAAGGCAGTTTGGCATGCAGAAGTTGCATTAGAACGTGCTCGAAAAGATGGACAATATCCCCTTATGGCGACTGGTGACTTCAACATATATGCCCTTTTTGTTGAGAGGGCAGAACGTCTATTGAAAGATCAAGGTTATGTAGGTTTAGTTGTCCCGGTCGGCATTGCTTACGACAAAGGAAACAGCAAGTTCTTTGGAATGCTTTCAGAGACACAGAGAATCCAAACTTTGTTTGTTTTTGAAAATAGAGGTGGCACCTTTTTTAATGATGTTCATCACGAAGATAAGCCAACTATTTTCGTATTTGGTGGCAAAAACAATAAATTTGATGATATAAAATGCGCCTTCTTCATCCACCAAATAGAAGACTTGGATGATCCGGATCGCTGTTTTCCTCTCAACTCCCACGAGTTTGCGTTAATAAACCCAAATACAAAAACTGCCCCTATCTTCCGAAATCGTCGTGATGCTCAAATTGTAGGTGGTATATACATACATAATCCTATTTTAATAGATCGACGTGATAATCTTGAACAGCATCTTTATGATATCAAGTATTTTACAATGTTTCACATGACCAACGATTCCAATCATTTCGTAACTCCCGATGAGTTAAACAAGCTTGAGGCATATCCAGTAGGCAGTTCAATTTACAAATACCCCGGAGGTGTACTGTTACCTCTATACGAGGGTAAGATGATTGATCAGTACAATCATAGATACGCATCCATCAAAGCTGATTCTATAAATGTAAGTGGACAGGGTGTTATCATTGAGACCCAATTAATTGACTTACAGAACCCAGAATATATGCCAGTGCCACGATATTGGGTTGATGCACAAAATATTACATTTCCTGATGGAATTAACTGGGTTATAGGATTCAGGGATACAACTAACGTCAATAATTGGCGCACTACAATAGCTTCAATAGTCCCAAAAGTAGGGCACGGAAATACATTGCCTCTACTTATTCCAAATTCGTCAGCCATTGAAACTTATATTGAGCAAGCACCGTTACTAATTGCGAATATGAATAGCTTTTCTTTGGATTATATATCACGACAAAAAATCCAAGCGCGCCACCTGAATGCCTATATATTGGAACAACTACCATTTATTGACCTGCAAATATACAAGAAGCCGTTAGGCAATACGACCGTTGCAGAGTTTATAAAAGAACATGTCCTGCATCTCACTTATACCGCATGGGATATGCAGCCGTTTGCCAGGGATATGGGTTATGATGGTGAGCCGTTCATTTGGGACGAGGAAGACCGTCGTCACCGTATGGCAAAGCTCGACGCTTTGTTCTTTAACCTCTATGAGATAAGCGAAGACGATGCGGATTATATCCTTTCCACTTTTCCAATTGTAAAGCGCCATGACGAGCAGGAGCACGGACGATTCCTCACCTGCGACCTGATTCTCGCCTATATGCGCGCACTCAAGGCTGGGGATACCGAAGTTATAGTTAAAGCATGATTTTCTCTACTGAGGCTGCGGTTTTTTCGTCACGGCCATGAAGAGATACTAAGCGATGAGGAATACAGTTATGGCTATCAGGACGAATTACATCGTCGCGGCGGCCCGTCAATCCTGAAGAGTATTCTTGTAAATCTTCCCGTCCTTCATGATCACAACGAAATTCTTGCCGGGGTCCGCGACGAGATCTATATTCTCAAGCGGGTTCCCGTCGACAAGCAAGAGGTCCGCAAGTGCGCCCTCTTCTACGACCCCAAGCTTTCCCGGGTAAGGATTGCGCTTGCCTGATAACGCCAGGAGTTCGGCGTTGGTGCTCGTCGCCATGATAAGCGCTTCGGCCGGGGTGTACCACCGGGCAAGCGAGGCCAGAATCGCACCCTGGCGCTGCGCCAGCGCCCGGGAAAATAGAACGTCGGTGCCCCACGCCGTCTTTATCTTGTATTTCTTTGCAAGCTCATATGTTTTGCTTATGCCGGGCCATACCTCATCGGCCTTGGCCCTCTGGACAGAGCCCACCGGGAGACCATCCCGCATCTCCTCGGGGAGCGGCTGGAGGCTCAGCCAAACTCCCTTTTCGGCAAGAAGTCTGGCGGTCGCTTCGTCCATCAGGAATCCATGCTCGATGACTTTCACCCCGGCAGCGACGGCTCCCTGGATCGCTTTCGTAGTGAAAGCGTGCGCGGTGACGTATGTCCCCCAGTTCCCGGCGGCTTCCACAGCCGCGCGAAGCTCTGCATCGGTGAAATTCGACACGTCGATCGGGCTGAAAGGCGACGAAACCCCGCCGCCCGCAGTAAGCTTTATCTGAGAGGCGCCCTGCATGAGCTGTTCCCGTACACGCAGGCGCACTTCGTCCGGGCTGTCGGCAACCATGCTGCCGCCGATCTCTTCCATGCGGTTGGGCGTGCCGGGCTTCCGTGGCAGCTCTGACAGCTGGCGGAAATCCCCATGTCCGCTCGTAACGGTGATTATCGCACCAGAGGGATAGATGCGCGGGCCGTTGACCACCCCCTCGTCTATGGCGCGCTTGAGGCCGAATACCGGCCCTCCGACGTCGCGGACGGTCGTGAAACCACGCATTAGGGTATCGTTCGCTTCATCGCCGGCCAGGAGATTGTTATAGCCGACATCGTCGTTGATCGCCTGCGCCGGGTTTGGCCGTATGAGCATCGCGTGCCAGTGCGCGTCGATCAGGCCGGGCATCAGCGTGTGCCCTCCGCCGTCGATCACCGTCGCGCCCTGTTCAGGGGTTATAGATTCAGTCGATATTCGCTCGATAATGTTGCCTTTGATGAGTACGTTGGACGGAGCCGAGAGCGAGCTGCTCTTGCCGTCGAAGATGCGGACGTTCTGGAACAGCGTTGCAGCCATGGGTGCCGACTGCTGAGCAGTTGCAGGTATGACAATGAAGAGCAGTCCGAATGCTGCGAGCGCGATCCGTTTCATATCGATTTCCAAGAGTGTTGCGCCGACGCACGAATGCAAATCCAGGCTCAATGTGAGGTACAAAACCAGACAATTCCAGCGCCCCGGCTGCATCCTACGGCGCCAAACTCTTAATTATACAAACGTAAAACCCCAAATACTGAGTGATATGCTAACAAGCCGTTTCAGTAGTGTAATTGAAGTCCTCTTCCAAAGTCAATATGCGGGAAATCGTTCGCGCCGCGCGTGCTGAAGTGCAAGCGTTGCGGTCACGAATGGCTCCCGCGCAGCGCGGAGCCGCCGGGCACATGTCCTAACCCGAAATGCAGGAGCCCGTACTGGGACAGACCACGGAAACAGCGGTTGAAAAAGGTTTGAAGATGATTTATTTTATGAGTAAGGGCCTATGGGAAAGTCTCCAGGCACTCTTGCTGAGGGACCGCCTGAGTCCCAACAGGTTCCGTCGGGGGAGTGTGGAGTCCCCCGCATAGGCCTCACAGGGGCGATCAGGCGCGCCCCTATTTTCTTTTCAGCTTGTCCTTCAATACGCGCCCTCCTTCCCTCCTCGCCTGGATTTGCGATTCACGAATTTCGTATAAGCTCCTGAAAGCCATACTACTTTTGCCTTTGTGGAATTCGACGACTACCTCGTAATATAGACCTTTATCCTCGCTTACGAAAACAATCCCTTTCTTGCCCTGATCAACAATCAGGTCGGCATTGTTGATGTACGCTTGCAACTTCAGGTAGTCCGAGGACACAAATTCAGGGTGCTTAGTCACCTGCTTGCCCATATATCTCTTATTGATTTTCAGGTGCTGGGTTTTAGCCCCGAGAAGACTTTTTGTTTGGGGGTCTAGTGTCGCAACCGGGAATGTTCCGCGCTCGACATCGAGCGCGTAAAACCTCTGGAAGGCGGGCCCCGTGAGCGTGCCTTCTACGTACTTGGCGGCTATATCCCAATCATATGAATCGAGGTTCGGCTGCCATGCCGCGGTGGCGGGGTTGTAGTCGAAACCTATTCCGGTTGAAACCTTCTGCCCGCCGGGGAGGGTGACAGTCGTCACCTGGCGGAGCTCGCCGGTCCTCGTTGAGATGAGGGCGTCGGTCTTCCCGATCTGCCCCCTGGAGCTGAGGACAGTGATATTGTTCTTGTCTACGTAGCGCCGGGAGACCGCCCGCTTCCGGCATCGGCAGCCCCAGTCGATGGGCGGGGTGAACCACTTCCAAAAATCATCGTCGAGAGGGTACACCTTGCCGTGGAGGGCGAGGTGCGTATGGCGTGTTTTGCTGTCGCGCACGGCGACGTACATGCCGTACGGCCGGAACTCCTTGTTGGCCTGAAAGAACTCCTCGCGGCCGGCGCTGTAGGCGGTCATGAGGTTCTGGTTGTAGATGGTCCTCAGCCTGCGCGGGGAGCCGAGCTCGACCACCTCGGCCACACCCTTCTTGTTCACGGCGATCTGTTTTCCCCACCACCCCTTTTTCCTGAGTCCGGGCTCGAGCTGCTTCTTGAATTGCTCGAATGTGAGCCCGTCTTCGAGGGACTTTTCGACCATGCCGCGAATGTCCTGGAGGACGTCCATGCGCGCGACCTTCGCGACCGTGAACGCCCTCGCGTGCGCGGCTCCGAGGGTCTCCTCCCAGCGCCAGGAGAAGGTGTAACCCTTCGACTTCATGTAGTCGACTGCGCGCTCAGGCTTGAGCCCGAAGGCGAAGGAGAGGTCTACGTTCTTAGGCAAGGTGGAAACCCCCATCCTGCCCTTCCCCCTGGGAGGGGGAAGGGAATAGTGCGCGGTCAGTCTTTTGAGGCATTCAGCCGCCCCCAGATATGGGATACGAACATCGCCCGATAGTTTCAATTCCTTATAGGTAGTTTAGAGGTTTCTACCGTTGCCGGGGCGTTCTGGTCTACTGTCGGTTTCAATTCCTTATAGGTAGAGGTCCATAGAGGGGCAGGAGGGAAGAAGATGAAATATCGGTTTCAATTCCTTATAGGTAGTTTAGAGGTCCGTATTTGTTTATCTCCTTTTCGTATCGTTCGAAGTTTCAATTCCTTATAGGTAGTTTAGAGGTAGATAATCAACGACGCGGCGAATCTCAGAAGGGCAAGTTTCAATTCCTTATAGGTAGTTTAGAGGTTCGGGGGGGCCATTAAGGGAAAGACAGGCAGAACGAGTTTCAATTCCTTATAGGTAGTTTAGAGGTACGAGGACGCAGTAAAGCACCTCGACGAGAGATGGGGTTTCAATTCCTTATAGGTAGTTTAGAGGTTCTATCCATGTATTCCCTCCGGCGGAAGACTGTATTTGGTTTCAATTCCTTATAGGTAGTTTAGAGGTGTTGTTGCGATATTCCGGGTTAGAGAGGAAAAAGGAAGTTTCAATTCCTTATAGGTAGTTTAGAGGTTTTCCCGACCGCGATGAAAGAGTTCGAACTTCCGAAGTTTCAATTCCTTATAGGTAGTTTAGAGGTGGTTGTCCTGAATGAGCGTCTGGTCGATCTTGTTGCGTTTCAATTCCTTATAGGTAGTTTAGAGGTCGTCGCCGCCAGTGATGTAGTTCTTTGCCTTCAGAAGGTTTCAATTCCTTATAGGTAGTTTAGAGGTGGCAAATTGCATCGAGGCTTAAGATTTCTTATGAGTGTTTCAATTCCTTATAGGTAGTTTAGAGGTTGATGTCTATCTCCTTCGCCGAGTACACTGCAGCCCCGTTTCAATTCCTTATAGGTAGTTTAGAGGTGTGACCGAGGTGGGGGACACCGCCCACACCCACGCTGCGTTTCAATTCCTTATAGGTAGTTTAGAGGTATAGCCTTCCCGACGTCCCGCGCCTTCGGGAAATCCCGTTTCAATTCCTTATAGGTAGTTTAGAGGTTTGCAAACTGGCCGTTCAGAGTCGTTGACCCACGCCGCGTTTCAATTCCTTATAGGTAGTTTAGAGGTGATACGCAGAGCAGGCACAAGCGTGAGCGGTTCGACAGTTTCAATTCCTTATAGGTAGTTTAGAGGTGGAGCACGGCGGGGTGATACTCGTCGAGCTCGAGGGCGGTTTCAATTCCTTATAGGTAGTTTAGAGGTGGGGACCCCGCCGTGTGGGCGTGGACGGTGCTCTCGGGTTTCAATTCCTTATAGGTAGTTTAGAGGTGAGCGCCCCATGTGATGATGCCGTACTTCATGTCGTTGTTTCAATTCCTTATAGGTAGTTTAGAGGTGTGTCCGATCTTAGCGACGTACTCAGGGACATTACATGTTTCAATTCCTTATAGGTAGTTTAGAGGTTCGAGGACCTTGCGAAAGAATTCATAGGCAGAACAGGTTTCAATTCCTTATAGGTAGTTTAGAGGTAATATAGGGACACAGCCTCAAGGGCAAACAACTCTGAGTTTCAATTCCTTATAGGTAGTTTAGAGGTTCAGGTCTACGCGGGAACAATCGTAACTTTTATAAGTTTCAATTCCTTATAGGTAGTTTAGAGGTGCGAACCTACACGACTTGCGCAACTCGCAGTGTTTGCGTTTCAATTCCTTATAGGTAGTTTAGAGGTTCGTACCATTCGGGCTCAGGGTGATGGAAGAGACGAGTTTCAATTCCTTATAGGTAGTTTAGAGGTGGTCCCTATCACCATCCCACAGCAGCAAGAAGGTGCGTTTCAATTCCTTATAGGTAGTTTAGAGGTTCGCCCGAACGAGGTCTTGGTCGAGGACAAGGCGTCGTTTCAATTCCTTATAGGTAGTTTAGAGGTACAAGGACCTGGGCGAGAAAGCCCCGTTCGAAAACAGTTTCAATTCCTTATAGGTAGTTTAGAGGTCTGTCGCCGCCCGCGTTCAGCTTCGCGCCGCGCTTCAGTTTCAATTCCTTATAGGTAGTTTAGAGGTATCTACTTTCAACATTGCCTCCTTGAAACCGGTTGGGTTTCAATTCCTTATAGGTAGTTTAGAGGTCCTTACATAGATTCGTTCTTGTGGGAGAATGATAAGAGTTTCAATTCCTTATAGGTAGTTTAGAGGTCACTTTGGAGGCCGCAGGTGTGCTGACGACAGGTATGTTTCAATTCCTTATAGGTAGTTTAGAGGTACAATTTTCGCATGGCTCCCACAACTGCCCCTCCATGGTTTCAATTCCTTATAGGTAGTTTAGAGGTGCATATCACAAGCTGATTGAGAAGTACCAGTCTCTGTTTCAATTCCTTATAGGTAGTTTAGAGGTGCAGGTTTGACACGCAGGCGGATAACATTTTCAGTGTTTCAATTCCTTATAGGTAGTTTAGAGGTCCGGACTGATGAAGTGCGGGGCGTGCCGCGCGTCCGGGTTTCAATTCCTTATAGGTAGTTTAGAGGTCGTTCGCCTTCGAGTCCGTCCTTGTGCTGAACTACAGTTTCAATTCCTTATAGGTAGTTTAGAGGTACACCGGGCGCGGGGAATGTAACGTATACCCTGCAAGGTTTCAATTCCTTATAGGTAGTTTAGAGGTGTATTCCGTCCTGATGTACTCGAAGAGCTCCTTCACAGTTTCAATTCCTTATAGGTAGTTTAGAGGTTTGAATCGTCGATGTAGAGCTTGTCGAGGTCCCCGAGCGTTTCAATTCCTTATAGGTAGTTTAGAGGTTCGCGTTCGAGAGCTCGAGCGAGACGTCCCGCTTCGTCGTTTCAATTCCTTATAGGTAGTTTAGAGGTAGTGTGTTCATGGCTGAGACGTACGTGGACGGGAAGACGTTTCAATTCCTTATAGGTAGTTTAGAGGTCGGCTGCGTCGTCATCAGCGACCGCATCTCGTCCGTGTTTCAATTCCTTATAGGTAGTTTAGAGGTAGCCGGGCCGTCGTGTCGTTTTATTCCCCGTCTCCCGTTTCAATTCCTTATAGGTAGTTTAGAGGTTATGTCGCAGATCATGAAACCTCAAACCCTGAATACGTTTCAATTCCTTATAGGTAGTTTAGAGGTCGAGTCGCTCTACTTCCTGAAATGCGGGGGCGGACTAAGTTTCAATTCCTTATAGGTAGTTTAGAGGTCGAACGTCACCTTTGCCATGACTCCCTCCTTGTCGGTTTCAATTCCTTATAGGTAGTTTAGAGGTTCTCCTGATCAGCCAGTCCCTCGCGGCCGTCATCAGGTTTCAATTCCTTATAGGTAGTTTAGAGGTGGTCCCCGCCGAGCTGATGCCATCGTCGTACACGCGTTTCAATTCCTTATAGGTAGTTTAGAGGTACGGAGAGGAGGGCTGGCAGTACCATCTTGAGCAGGGTTTCAATTCCTTATAGGTAGTTTAGAGGTTCGATAGTGCGCAGATCAGGATGGCGCGGAGAAAAGAGTTTCAATTCCTTATAGGTAGTTTAGAGGTTCAGAAACGGGCACTTCGCTGGAGGGGCCGAGTGAGGTTTCAATTCCTTATAGGTAGTTTAGAGGTCCAGCTACGCCGCGACAAGGAGGCAGCGACACGTGAGTTTCAATTCCTTATAGGTAGTTTAGAGGTTATGTCGCAGATCATGAAACCTCAAACCCTGAATACGTTTCAATTCCTTATAGGTAGTTTAGAGGTTGGTCGTTCGGCCTTCGGGATTCATCCTGTTAGAGTGTTTCAATTCCTTATAGGTAGTTTAGAGGTCCGCGACGCCGAGATTGCAACCCTGAAGCTGAGACGTTTCAATTCCTTATAGGTAGTTTAGAGGTATTACTCGGTTTGCCCCTGACAAGGATTCGGGAAGACGTTTCAATTCCTTATAGGTAGTTTAGAGGTGCAACTTGTCAGGATTTACCGAACTCGAATTAATGATGTTTCAATTCCTTATAGGTAGTTTAGAGGTTCAGAAGTGCAGTTTGCCTGTGTAACAGGGTATGTAGGTTTCAATTCCTTATAGGTAGTTTAGAGGTTTACATGCCCGACCTGCAAAGAGGACAATATCCTGACGTTTCAATTCCTTATAGGTAGTTTAGAGGTTCGTGGTTGGAATTGTGCTTTGCGTGGCTTTTCTCGGTTTCAATTCCTTATAGGTAGTTTAGAGGTGGTCATAGCTTATGTAGCCCGCGCCGTCTACATCGAGTTTCAATTCCTTATAGGTAGTTTAGAGGTGCAGGGCCTCTCCGTGACCGTGACGTGCTCTACTTTGTTTCAATTCCTTATAGGTAGTTTAGAGGTCGAAGGGAGCTTGCGCGTGCAATGTTGCGCAAGATTCTTTGTTTCAATTCCTTATAGGTAGTTTAGAGGTTGGTGTGGTTTTGAATTTTGGGTCGTCGAATCACACGTTTCAATTCCTTATAGGTAGTTTAGAGGTGGCGTCGTCGGCTAATTTCCTGAAAACAGTTTACACTGTTTCAATTCCTTATAGGTAGTTTAGAGGTCGGCCTCCGCTTCTGGCTGAAGTTCGTGGAGAAGTAGTTTCAATTCCTTATAGGTAGTTTAGAGGTTCGAGCCCGTTAACGTCGGCATATATAGCATCCGTAGTTTCAATTCCTTATAGGTAGTTTAGAGGTCCCCTGTTACCTGGTCGCCCTTTGCGCTAAACACCACAGTTTCAATTCCTTATAGGTAGTTTAGAGGTCTCGCAACTTTCATCAATCCGTTCAGAATACTCCCAGTTTCAATTCCTTATAGGTAGTTTAGAGGTGCAATCCGTATATCGCTGACCAGCACTGTGAGTATCACGTTTCAATTCCTTATAGGTAGTTTAGAGGTGAAGCCCGCATGACCGGGGAGCTCGTGGATTTTCTGGTTTCAATTCCTTATAGGTAGTTTAGAGGTGAAAACTGTCACTGCCATGAGTCCGGGTATAGATACGTTTCAATTCCTTATAGGTAGTTTAGAGGTATCCCACTCGCGGACGCGCTGTAGTTCTTCTTCTGTGTTTCAATTCCTTATAGGTAGTTTAGAGGTGTAGAGGATATTAAGCCGGTCGTGTTCAAGATACTCAGTTTCAATTCCTTATAGGTAGTTTAGAGGTGTGGGTGCGGCTTTCGAATCAGGCAAGTGATGATGAGTTTCAATTCCTTATAGGTAGTTTAGAGGTATAAAAATTTCCCCATATTCCAAGCTCGGCAAGAGGCGTTTCAATTCCTTATAGGTAGTTTAGAGGTTCGCGGCGCGTAATCGCTCAACCTTCGCTACATTGGGGTTTCAATTCCTTATAGGTAGTTTAGAGGTTGGATAACTTAACCGAAGCAGTCCTGCACAAGCACCGTTTCAATTCCTTATAGGTAGTTTAGAGGTTGGCCGCAAGCCCGGAAACCATGAGCGCCATGCTCAGTTTCAATTCCTTATAGGTAGTTTAGAGGTCCTGAGTGATGCCGGCAATCGTATCAAAATCGGGTTCGTTTCAATTCCTTATAGGTAGTTTAGAGGTTCGCCAGATTGCGTGGTGATGGACATTGGTAAGCAGTTTCAATTCCTTATAGGTAGTTTAGAGGTGAGTCTCGAATATCAGCACGCGGAATGCAAGGTAAGGGTTTCAATTCCTTATAGGTAGTTTAGAGGTATTTAAACTACCTACAAGGAAGCAGGAGAAAGAAGAGTTTCAATTCCTTATAGGTAGTTTAGAGGTTCGAAATTCAAATTGAAGTCGTGAGAGAATTCGTACGTTTCAATTCCTTATAGGTAGTTTAGAGGTGTGCGCAAACCTTCACGAATAAAGCTATCGACTGTAAGTTTCAATTCCTTATAGGTAGTTTAGAGGTATTACACCACAGACCCCGATCTCGAAGATTACATCCGTTTCAATTCCTTATAGGTAGTTTAGAGGTTTTAGGGATAGCTCTCTTGGCTCATTGGATTCGGGGTTTCAATTCCTTATAGGTAGTTTAGAGGTTTTAAGCCACTCGTCGTCGTAAGCCGTCCATGTTTTATAGTTTCAATTCCTTATAGGTAGTTTAGAGGTATAGCCGAGTTGCCGCAGAAGAGCTTTGGGTAATGTGGTTTCAATTCCTTATAGGTAGTTTAGAGGTTCATCCGGCTCGGGCAGGTTGAAGGGGTTGAAGGTGTGTTTCAATTCCTTATAGGTAGTTTAGAGGTACTTTGCCCGTGCGGACTATCTTGTCCTCTATGAGTGTTTCAATTCCTTATAGGTAGTTTAGAGGTAAGGTCATACAGGCCATCCTTGCGAAGCTTTTCTAGTTTCAATTCCTTATAGGTAGTTTAGAGGTCCAGACAGCTACCATGAGGGCTTGCTAAAAAGTAAAGGTTTCAATTCCTTATAGGTAGTTTAGAGGTATTGACACATGCACCACAGTGCATTATACTATAAGTGTTTCAATTCCTTATAGGTAGTTTAGAGGTGCGTACTGGAAACAGCTTCGCCGGGAATCAGACGAAGTTTCAATTCCTTATAGGTAGTTTAGAGGTTAAATATCCCCATCGTGTACAGCCTACCCGAGCTCTGTTTCAATTCCTTATAGGTAGTTTAGAGGTTCAAGCTCTTGCTGAATTGATTCATATTCGTCAAGGTTTCAATTCCTTATAGGTAGTTTAGAGGTTTAGTTTGTTCGCAGGCGATAAGGGTGGAGCCAGAGCCTCCAAAGTTTCAATTCCTTATAGGTAGTTTAGAGGTCGGTATTTTCGTATGCGACTTTCACGTTCGATACGCGTTTCAATTCCTTATAGGTAGTTTAGAGGTAGCCTGCCAAAGCTCTATCCGTCGCATTCCCGTCCAGGTTTCAATTCCTTATAGGTAGTTTAGAGGTAAGAGGAAGTCGAGGCTCTTGTTAAGCAGCGGCTTGAACGTTTCAATTCCTTATAGGTAGTTTAGAGGTGCAGTATGAGGACGTGCAGATTGCGTCCCTGTACGCGTTTCAATTCCTTATAGGTAGTTTAGAGGTCGTGGTTTATGCAACCAACGCTTCTTAGTAATCAAAGTTTCAATTCCTTATAGGTAGTTTAGAGGTGAGCCGCCCATGATTTCCGCAACCTGCTTATATGAAGTTTCAATTCCTTATAGGTAGTTTAGAGGTTCTGAGTCATTTGCAGGTTCAAAGTAAATTATCCAAGTTTCAATTCCTTATAGGTAGTTTAGAGGTATCGTCTAGCTTGCTTATCGCGTCCTCGAATTGCGGGTTTCAATTCCTTATAGGTAGTTTAGAGGTCCTGCGAGGGTGTCCCATGTTGGCAATCCGAGAAACGTTTCAATTCCTTATAGGTAGTTTAGAGGTTATCGCGCATTATCTCTACGGTCAAGGTAAGCTTCGTTTCAATTCCTTATAGGTAGTTTAGAGGTTCAGATTCTCTATCGTGAATGCGGCCACTTTATCAAACGTTTCAATTCCTTATAGGTAGTTTAGAGGTGCCGGAGAAAGCGGCTGCCGCTATAGCGCCGATCTTCGTTTCAATTCCTTATAGGTAGTTTAGAGGTTCAGGAGCCTCGACGACCCTCGCGGCAGCCGTAAATCGTTTCAATTCCTTATAGGTAGTTTAGAGGTGATACTCCCTGATTCTAAAGAGCCTTTCGCTATTCCGGTTTCAATTCCTTATAGGTAGTTTAGAGGTCTCTCATGCGCTGTACCCGCCAATTATATTCACTAAAGTTTCAATTCCTTATAGGTAGTTTAGAGGTCGGCTTGCCGGGCCTTCCCGGAGCGGTTGCATACTCGTTTCAATTCCTTATAGGTAGTTTAGAGGTGGAGCGCAGAAGGGCTTCTATTTCCAACCGTGGCTTGCGTTTCAATTCCTTATAGGTAGTTTAGAGGTGCAACCGAACCACTCCGCCTTCTCCATAACTTCCTTCGTTTCAATTCCTTATAGGTAGTTTAGAGGTGTACTTTCCAATCGTATTCATCGCTGAAAAATTCCAAGTTTCAATTCCTTATAGGTAGTTTAGAGGTCTATGCCGCCCAGGGCCTTCGTATTTCTCGTTTCTTCGTTTCAATTCCTTATAGGTAGTTTAGAGGTCTTCTTTACCCACTTCGCTATCTCCCGGCCGTACGGGTTTCAATTCCTTATAGGTAGTTTAGAGGTTCTGCCGGTGAAACAGGTCTTCCTCGCACATGAAGGACGTTTCAATTCCTTATAGGTAGTTTAGAGGTCCTTTATCGGCGTGTATACGAGAGCTCGGGGGAATAGTTTCAATTCCTTATAGGTAGTTTAGAGGTTCAGGTCAAATACCCTCCCTTTGCGCACACGACAGAAGTTTCAATTCCTTATAGGTAGTTTAGAGGTCGCCTGAAGCGCGCATTGCGCCGCATTTTATCAGCCGTTTCAATTCCTTATAGGTAGTTTAGAGGTCAGACCTCAGGGGCGCAGACCTCAGGGACGCATACCTGTTTCAATTCCTTATAGGTAGTTTAGAGGTGCACCGGCTTTGGGACGTGGAGCCATCAGCTAAAAAGGTTTCAATTCCTTATAGGTAGTTTAGAGGTACAAATCCCTGTCCGGCTTCTCGTATTCAGATTAACCGTTTCAATTCCTTATAGGTAGTTTAGAGGTAGGCCGAGCAATCCGGGGCTAAGAAGTTCCTGTATCAGTTTCAATTCCTTATAGGTAGTTTAGAGGTCCTCCTGTTGGATTGTTTTGTATGTGTTCTCCCCTCGTTTCAATTCCTTATAGGTAGTTTAGAGGTCGTAATCATCCATAGCCAATAGAACCATCCTACCCACGTTTCAATTCCTTATAGGTAGTTTAGAGGTGTTCTTGTTCCAGGTGAATATGAGCTCGCCGAATTTAGTTTCAATTCCTTATAGGTAGTTTAGAGGTCCATTTCAAGCACTTCTGTCTGGTTAACAATATCATCGTTTCAATTCCTTATAGGTAGTTTAGAGGTAGTTTTGCGTTCGTCAGTCCGCGCTCCTGCATCCACGTTTCAATTCCTTATAGGTAGTTTAGAGGTAATGCCGCCACCTTATCAAACTGGCGTATCCAGTCGTGTTTCAATTCCTTATAGGTAGTTTAGAGGTTGTATCCCATGATTGAATAACGCGCAGAATTTTGCCGTTTCAATTCCTTATAGGTAGTTTAGAGGTTCTCGACATTCACGTTCTCAAGCCTCTGGTGATATATGTTTCAATTCCTTATAGGTAGTTTAGAGGTTCAATATCGGCCTGATTCTCGATATACTCTTTGGCCTGTTTCAATTCCTTATAGGTAGTTTAGAGGTGCGTCTACATCCGTAAAGGCCGCCGGGATTTTAGACGTTTCAATTCCTTATAGGTAGTTTAGAGGTTAAACGAGCGAGAAAGAAGTGTTATCGACATGAGGTGTTTCAATTCCTTATAGGTAGTTTAGAGGTGTAAAGGCTACGCTAACCACGTCCGGGAACTTTCACGTTTCAATTCCTTATAGGTAGTTTAGAGGTTCCCTTCACGCCGCCTGCCCCCTTGCCTGTTCTTCCGTTTCAATTCCTTATAGGTAGTTTAGAGGTCCATCCATCCTATTGTAATCATTATATATTCAGTTGTCAAAGATCGGCACATATACTTAAAGTTCTTATTGAGCATTGTATGAAAATCTGCTTCCGGCGTCAAGTTATTTAATTAAATCTGACTTCCGTCGATGTCCCAGCCTTATAACGCTACCGGGGATCGACGGAAATTATATAAAGAGCTCTTCCCCGCCTTTTTTAACTCCGATCAGCTCTCGCTCTGAATATTTCGTGGTTCTGAATGTATAGAATATGAGGGAATCGTATTCTTCCTTTATTATCTTCCTGAGCTCGTGTTTGAAGCTTTCGAATTGTGCCTCGGTGAGCTCGCCCTCCAGCACTGAATTCTGGACCCAGTATAAATACTTTCTCGCAGTCTTCAATACCTTCGACACCCTCTTCTGCCCGACGTCGTATACGAGAATTATAAACACCTGTCCCGGTCCTTACCATTCCCAGACGAACGGCTTATATTCCTGTCCGCCTATTATGTGCTTTTCGAGTTTGTAGAGCTCGAGCCTTATAAGCCGCCTGTTGGATACGGGCCTTCCGATTTTCTTGTGGGTTATGGTCGTCTGTAGCCTCTCCTCGAATTCCTTGGAGAAGATCTTCATACCTTCCTCGTTCATGACTACCCCGTCCATCCGTGTTTCGAAGTGCCGGTTTTTGAGCTCGCCCTTGTTGATGAGCGAGAATATCATCCTGTCCACGAGAATCGGCTTGAAGATTTCGGCTACGTCCAGGTTAAGCGTGAATCTCCTGAAATTCGTCGAATGCAGATATCCGATTCGCGGGTCGAGATGCGTTTTGTATATCTCGCTCAGCACGGATGTGTAGAGGAGCGAGTTCCCGAAGCTTATGAGAGCGTTCATCCTGTTTTTCGGCGGCCGCCTTGTCCTGCTCTCGAATGTGAAGTCCTCGTCCTCGACTATCTCGTCGAAGACCGAATAGTACTGGTCGCGTATGTTTCCTTCTATGGCCATGAGCGCGCCCGCGCTCGACTGATCGCACAAGACGGAGGACAGCTCCCTGATTTTGGAGCTCGCGGTCTGAATCCGGGGATTCTCTTTTCTCCTCGCGTAGTAGTCGAGCGTCTTCAGGATATTGTTGACCGCCCCCTCGACGAATTTTCTCGCAAGCGCGATCCGGCGACCCTCGTCGAGATAGGCCTCGGCCTGTTTCAGGATCATGTGGCCTGAATTAAGGTGCTCTCTCGGATAGAAGCTCCCGACGTAGTATCCATAATGATTAAAGAAGTGCATAATCATTTCCTTCCTGGATGTGAATTCCAGAAAGCGTTTGTTGAGCGAAACCTCGCCGAAGATCATGAGCTCCTGCGTACCCTCGACGGGGATGAATTTCTTCTCCCCGGCTTCGTTCTCGAAGAAGAGCGTATTCTCTTTCCTCTTGAGCTCCCCGTCGCTGAATACGAATATTCTCGATTTCATCTGTCGTCGATAGCCTCTTCTCTCTTCCTTAGCACCAGCAGAATTCCCTGTATGCACAGTTGGTGCAGTACCCGATTTTCACCGGCGGCGGAGGTATCTCTTCCGATGCGATGTTTCTTATATCTTCCATCGCGTCTTCGAGCTCCTTGATCACCTCGTCCGTTAGAGAGACCTTTTCCTTTTTCTTTTCCTTCGGGAACAAAAGCTCCCCCTCGGCTTCTATGCCGTATTCCTTAAGGACGTAGAGGTAATAACAGAGCTGCATCCTGGCGGCGTGGGCGGCCCGCGAGCTCTTTTTGACTTCGCCTACTATGATCTTGCTATCCTCCAGCCTGGATAGATCGATGATAATATTTTCAAGTTTTATTTCCTTCTTGTGCCTGGGGTAAACTGATCGACTTACAAATCTCCCGAATTCGAGATGCGGATTATCTTCGTCCGGGTCAATCTGCCTCACGCTCAACCAAACTTTGCGCTTGCAGATGCAATAATATTGAATCGTGTTTCCCGTGATCCTTATTTCGTTCATCTATATCTCGTAATAAGGATTATTTTCCTTGTCCATAAGCAAGCCGTATTCTTCGTCGTATTCGAGCCTGACGAAGTTGCCGCCGTCGTCGCTGATACGATAAATCAGCTTCTTCCCATGAAGCAGCTTGAACTGCATATCCGATATTTGGGTTACAAATGACATCGCGTCGTAATACCGTTTTTCTTCAATGCACTGCATGTATTCGTCCTGAAAGCGAGCCGGAATAACCTCTACGCTTTTGAAGAGACCTTCGAATTCCTGTCTGCCGTCGGGACTATCCACGAAAGGATGAAGCGATTTTAAATATCGCTGGAACAGGCTTCTTATGAAATTATATTTTTCTTCCTGTTCCTCGTCATATCCGTTCTCGTATACATAATCGATAAGGCCCTGTATACAGGATTCGTGGAGTATATCGACGTCGCCGAGCGCTTCGATGGTTCGTTCGGTGATTGTTTCAGAATAGATGTATTTATCGCTCGATCCCCCGATGCGGCAGACGTTTACGTCACAAATGCCTTTTTCGCCCTTCCTGTTGATTCGCCCGAAGCGCTGTATGAGGGCGTCTATTGGCGCCGGCTCGGTGAACAGGACATCGAAATCTATGTCCAGCGAGACTTCTATCGCCTGTGTCCCAACTAGCAGGCCCGCATCTTTCAGCTCCTTTTCTATCGACTCCCTGTTTCTAAGAACGAACCTGCTGTGGAGCAGTCGAGGATTAGGCGAGTAGTCTCTCAATTCTCCGTATATATGCTGGGCGCTTTTTACAGTATTACACACCACCATGACTCTCTTTCCTTGGTCAAGCTCCTTTCTTATAAGCGGTAGATTGCTTATGATGTCCCCGTCCAGGAGCTTGATCCTGTGCCGCGTAAATTGATCGTCCCTGTCCTTCGGCGACATCTCCACTTCGTTGAGACTGTCCGGCTCGAACAGGGAGAGGAATTTTTCCCTGAGAAACTTCGGCATCGTCGCCGTCATGATGCAGAATTTCGCCCCATATTCCCGGTGAAGTTTCTCTATCATAGTCACTATGAGTGCTGTTGTGTGCGAGTCATATGCGTGTATCTCGTCGAATATAAAGAGCCCGTTCGACATTTCGGCGAACTGCATTTCGAAGCCCTTTATACCAAAAAAGGCTTTGAGCAGCTGAAAAGGCGTCAGTATTTTGTACGGCTTGTAGAGTTTTCGCGCGAGACTCTGAATATTATCTACCTTCTTTTTTCTCTTTAGATAATCCTCTCCCCGTTCGGTCAGGGATTTATAATGAAAATAATTGGCCTTACCGTGGAGCATGCCGACCATCTCGTCGGTCATTATCTCCTTTTGCCTGTTGTACATTGCGTTAATGCTGGCTGTATACGGCAGAACGTAAAATACGCGCTGCCCGGCGGTTTCGTTCTGATTGTTGGCGCTCCACAGAAGAGAAGCCTCCGTCTTTCCGGATCCTGTAGGGGCGGATAGGAAGAGGTTCCCTCTGGAGTGAGAAGCCTCCTCCTGTATGCCGTTCCAGCTGACTGGTTTATAGATTTTGTCTTCAATGCTTTTTTTCAAGGCCCCTTCGAGATTATCCAGCGCGGATAGAATCTCGTTCTTTCCAGCTCTGTCCGAGGCGAGATGGTCGCAGGCGATAAGACATCCGCGCATCAGCATGCCGTAATTGCCGTGAAGCGGCGTGAGCTCGTTATTATTCCGTTGTTTGTAATACGGGAGGAGATAATCATGGTATGCATTTATCAGCTTGTTTATGTCTTCCACCGGAACGAATTTGCAAGCGTCAAACGGGCACCATTTCACGATGAGATTTTGTATCTCCATTAAGTCTTCCCTGTTGATTGCCATCTCACTGATCTTATCTTTCCAATTCTGGTAGCCGGGGTTGGTTTCGGGGTAGCATGGATAGCCGGACCTGAGAGTCATTATGTCTTTGTGGTGAGTCAGGATGGCGAGCCCGATTGCCTGTTTTTGGCTGTCTGGAAATTTCAGACCGACTGCAAAACCGGCGGATAATATTTCGTGCCTGTAATTCCACCTGGCCCCTGTCAGGAGCTGCTCCTGGAAGCCCGACGCCGCCTTTCCGAGGTCGTGAAGAGCCACGGCGTAATACAAATGCTCGAAGAAATCGGGCTGACCTGAAATATCGGCTAGAAAGGGCATTCTTTCCCTCAGGCTCGAATAAACCTCTATGCAGTTGCCGGTATGCTCTACCAGGCTCTCCCGAGGATCGCTCTTGGCCAGAAGCGGTATAGTTTCAATGTTGACCATGCATATATACACCCCACCCCCTGGAATCGTCTTCTAATGATTTTCCCTTGTACCTGTTTCGTGCCGTTAGAGCGATAAACGGCCGTATTCCTTGCGGGCGGCGCGGTATTTCCTCCGTGAAATGAGTGGGCAGCGCGTGAAGCGTTCCGGTTAACTGCCCGTTCGGAAACGGCAGCAACGTGCCGGTATATACCGTTTCTTCTACGTGTTTGAGCTCTATTCTTTCGATTGAGTCGACGGTCGCCAGCTCGGTCGAGCGCCCGAGCAGCAAAGGATAATGCGGCTCTTTGAAGGCGTCTTCGAGCCACATGTCGGGTGTGTAGAGATATAGCTCGGGGGCCACAAGGAACTGACGCCTGGTAATATGACGCCTGGTAATATTCGGATTCGCAGTCAATTTGCCCGCGAATTCGTATATGGTTTCCAGATCCACCGACATGCCCTTGCTTAGGAAAACATACCCCACGCTCGCCTTGTCGGGAGTTATATAATCTCCGCATGCCGCGGAGATAAGCCCGTATATTGTCGATAGTGGCGGTACCGGCAATGTCGGCTGGAACCCGCTCACGAACAGCGGATTCCGGAACGACGCCACCCATGCGGTTATATGGATGCGAAGAACTTCCATGTTATTCACCAATGTGCCCGGCGAGATTATCCGAGAACCTGTCTATCACTTTATTAATGGAATCGTATATTATCCCGTCCGAGGCTCCCGTCATTTCTTTAAACTGTGAATCGAGCTCGTCCATGAACCCTTCTCTTCGGCCGATATATACCGGACCCGAGAGACGGTCCTTGTAGTCGTCGAGCACCTGCTTGAAGGCGGGGATGCTGAATTCGCCCTTCCCTTCTCTTTCCACCATAAGGTTCATGAAGGGATGGTTCCCGCCCTTTATGACCGCCAGGATTATCAGTTTAGGTGTGACGTCGGTCAGGTGCGAAGTGAGCTGTGCGCCCCCGCTCAACACCGACAATGCCTTGATCGTATCCTTGCTGCGCTGGAGCCTTACATCCTTCGGCAGTGTCCATGGTGAACTGTCGTCTGTCCTGCCGCCGCCGTTTTCCTTTATCTTGGTTACGTAGCTCTCTGCTATATTCTTGTAGCCCGTCCTGTTGATATCCCAAAAGGCCCCAACGGCGCCGAGGTCGAGAGAAAAAATCCCCTTTAGAACCGTCGAGTAAAACTGATGCTCGTATGGAACCGGGTCGCCCTCGTGCCTGGCCATGACGCCGAAGTCGTTTATGGGCTGCTGCGCCTCGATGGAAATGAGCGGCGAGCATTTAAGGGGTGAGAGCCGTGTAACGGTAATATTCTGCTTCTTCGGCTTTTTCCCCTCTTCTTTGATTTCCACGGATTGGGCTCGCATATAACCGAATACGTCGTCATCCGGATATTCGACGGGGTCTGCGGCCGTGAAGGCCGTTTTGTCGGCGCGCTCGATCGGGGAGAGTTGCCATTTCAGATCTTTTTCAAGCGTTCTTCTCCACCAGCTCCTCCAGGCTTGCCCCGACACATAGGGATAAGTTTTTCTCCCTTTCCGCAAGGTCTTTACGGCTACCGTGTTCTCAGTCGATTGCGAGGCCTCGAGTCCTGCATTATTCAATGCGGAATGCGGCGCATCTATAAGCACAAGTCCTATTATGTTGTTAGACATATTAATTTGCCTCCATTTCCGGGTTTATGTCTTCACTCAGTTCTTCCTCAATAATTTCCTCTATTATCTCGCTGTCCTTGAGCCATTCGTGGAGCCGCTCGTAAATTCGGAAGAGGAGCAGGTACCTGGTTTCATTCCACGGGGATATTCCGTCTTCGGAGGAGGGGAACAGATGGTCGAGATACTCGTCGAGAGTGAAAAGCGGATCCGGCTCGCCGAGCTTCAGCCTGTCTTTTATGATAAATAGCAGGACATTTTGAAATTCTCGGTAGTATTTCGCATTTTCTAATTGCTTTAATCTCTTGTCTCTTCCTGACTTTCGTATGCTTTCGGCTATGTTGTCAGCCACTCTCTTGATGGCTGTAATTCTCTCTTCCTGCATATTCTTGACCTCCTTCAAGTATAGGGAGAGAAGTGACCAGTCTCCCCTATTTCCCCTGTTTTTTAAATCTACAAAAAAGCTGATAATGGATTGCTCATTTAAAAGATATTCATAGACCTTGTTGTGTTTATTCTTGTAATCCTCTTCTGATTGTACTTTGTTCCAGTTCACTTTCTGGTATCCGCTTTGCACAATACTGTTCCATGCAGGCTTGTACTCGGCCTGATTGGCGTAGCGAAGGAACCTGAAAACGGGAGCCGGGAGATAAAAAACTTCGAGGGTAGGACCTTGATTGAAATTAGTAAAGCAAAACACCTGTATTGATGCATCTTCATTGATTTCCCCGAATTCGATCATTTTCCCAGTCATGAAGAAGAGGGCATTGCGGGGGTTGCTGAACCCGGGGTTGTAGCATCCCGCGTCTTCTCCCCTGAGTATTTTCTGCGTTATATCAGAAATGCAGGTTCTTGTCCACAAATTGACGGCTTGCCACGAATTGGAGCTAGCAGCCAGAAATCTTCCCCCACTCGTGACGAAAGACCAGGGGGAGAACTGAATAGCGAGTCTGCAGGCGGAGCAGTAACCTGCCCCGCTATCAAAGCTCGGGAAAAAATTCACGAGACCTCCGCTTCCGGTTAAGGGAATATCCGTCTTGGTCAGTCTATGATTTGCCTCTCGTCTTCCACATCCTATGCAGTCCCCTGTCTTGCCGAGTTCTTTTATCTCTGATATGTATTCATTAAACTCTCTGGTCAGTCTTTTTTTTCTATCTTCTTTTATAGATGTATTAACCAGTGTGCTATTGGGGAAAATTGAGTGCAGATTTTTCTTAAGTGCTGGGTTGTCCATAAGTGGCACGATATCTTTGACCGCTTGCTTCAAATCCTCGATGGTAATGTCTTCAGGCTCGGTATCTAGCCATTGGCATAAAACACTTGCCCCGGCGTCGACAAAAGAATTTCCCATTAGTTTTTCGTATATAGGCATTATTTGACTGTGTCCATGAATATTATTACGGCGTCGATAGGCGTCGTTTAACAGCGTTCCATAAATTACTTAGCCATCCTAAGATGTCAAAATCATTGTAAATTAGTAATTCTAAACTATAAGTCGAGAAACTAGTATAGTGGTTTCTTCTCGCAAATTTTAGCTCCTTCATCGCTACCCTGATTTTGAAGCAGATCATACATTAACATTACAATGGAAAAACCTCTTTAGCAATAAAATTTTTGTACGTGGAGAAATATCGAGTATTCTAATTCGCTCGTAGAAAACCTATAAGGGATTGAAATTTGTATTGGTACTGTATAGGACATATTATCTAACCTACCTACAAGGATTAGAACCGCCGTATGCGGTTCGTTATACATATAGCTTTGGCGTGTGAGAATCAACAATTTATATCACCTCAAAGCACCCGAACCCTTGGGAGTTCTTTCCCCCGAGGCCGGCGTCGTACGCCATCTTCATCAGCTCGCGGTCGCCCGAGAGCTCGTATATGCCCGTCCATCCCTTGATTACCGTCCCCTTGTACAAGACGATTTTCTGGTTGCCGGGGCTGACTTTCAGCGGGGTAAGGCCGATATGCCCGCGCGGCGTTTTATTGTAATAGGCCTTGAACTTTTTCCTCACGTTCTCGGATACCAGGTGGCTGAACTCGTTCTCGAATGGAGAATAGTAATATGTTCTCTTCCTCCCGTCGGGATGAGAAAGGGTGCTATAAATCGTAGCCGGCGACAGCATCCTGATCCTGACCTCGTCATTTTCTATATCGGAGCCGGCCACTTCGGCCGAGACCAGCGAGACGCGCTGGCCGGCGATTACGCTGGCTTCCCTTCTGAGGAGCTCCTCCGCGAGCTCCTCTATGAATTCATTCAGGACGGAATTCACGACGAGGCGGAATGGCGATGAGAACCTGATACCGCCGGCGGCTTTATCTATTTTATAATCACCGAGGAACCGCGAAAACGTGAAGAGCTTGAAGCTCCTCTTCCCCACCTGAAAACCCCTGTCGTGGAGTATATGGGCGAGCTTCGGAGAAATCGCTTTATAAAGAAACCCCTGCACCTGATAGTTATAGTCGTTGGATACTATGAAATCTTTGTCGGAATTAAATTCCAGGAGAAGGCGCATGGACTTATTATAAATTTAATTTATAGTGTAAGTCAATGTAAAAATGGACCAATGGCGAGAATTTTTTTAATCGATGCTTGCGGAAATAAGGCCTATTATGCAGTACGGTTTCTTTTGCCGATGGCCCCGTACAAATAATAGACGATCAGCAGCACGGTTATGGCCGTGAGAGTGAGCTTCGCCGTCGCCGCCGCGGAGCCGAGGAATATGGCCGCTCCGGACGCGCTTTCGGGGTCGGCTAATTGGGTGAGAAAAATCGAATTCTCAAGGACGCCGAGTGCGCCGGCTATTATGGGAATGCTGAACAGCTTGAGAGCCGTTTCCCTTTCGAGCCCCTTCACCAGGGCCCCCAGGAGGTTCGCCAGGAACCCGATGTATCCGACGATGAAGAGGAAGTCTATCCAGGTGAGTATGATCAGCGAGCGGACGCCTTTTTCGCCGCAGTTGTTTACGATATCCATGAACGCGCCCTTGGTGAACGCGAGCTCGAGCTGGAGAATCCCAGCGCAGCCCGCCGGCCTTACGATCTCGTCGGTGTAGTAGATCGCTATGGCCGTGAGGAGGAAATAGCATCCCGAAAAGATGAGGAATTCCTTTACGGCGATTGCGTTAAAGAGAAAGTTCATGATTCTGCGCATCTGTGGGCCGCCTCCTTTGCCGTCAAAGAGTATCCAGTATAGCCGGAAACATTCAACTCCAGGCCGGGGGGCGCTTTGTAATCCCGTCCCCCGCTGTGTTAATATTCTTGTTCCGGCGAATCGGCCGGCGGAGCGAATGGAAACGGGTGAAACTAATGAACGAAGTAAACAGGATCGTTAAATTCAAGGCGGCTGTGGAGAAGAATCCCGATAACCCCCTCGCAAGGTACAGCCTCGCGAACGAATGCTACAAGCTCGGGCTCTATCACGAGGCGATCGCCGAGATAGGCGAATACCTCAAGATCGCGGAAGACCAGGGGGCCGTCTACAGGATGCTGGCCGAGTGCTACCTCAACGTCGGCGATTCCGAAATGGCGCGCGAAGCCTACTTCAAGGGGATAGAGGCGGCGACGAAGCACGGGCATCCCGGCATGGCCGAGGAGTTCGAGGAAGCAATAGACATGATAGAGGATTGATACGGGCGTTTCTGAATTCCACTGCCGGGTGGATGCTAAAGATGAAGCCCTTCGTAAAGCGGCCCGGCCTTTCTTTCCCGCGATAAATCCGCGGCGTGTTTCAATTCGCTCCTCGGCTTCCCGTCGAGGATGATGTCCGCGAGCGCGACGCCGGCGCCGTAGGAGATCATGAGCCCCCTTCCGGTGTGCCCCGCGCATTCATAAATATTCCCGAACCCCGGCACCTTCCCCAGATAGCCCGACCTGTCCGGCGTCTCGGCGTATATGCCCGCCCAGCCCCTTACGAGCCTCACCTTCTCGAATTTATTCATTCGTCTGTAGAGCGGCTCCCAGATGTATTTTACGAACCTGCTTTCCTCGCTCATGCCGCCGAAGCTGAAGTCGAAGTTATAGCCCGCGGGCTCGTCCATGTTCGAGTATCCGGCGAGTATTCCCGTCCCCTCCTGGTGGAAGTAAACGTCCGAGGTGTCTATGACCATGCCGTACGCCGAAAGGTCGACGTCGGGGGCGTCGATGACGACCATCTGCCGCCTCCGGGGCTTTATGGCGTCGTCCTCGAAGCCGTACAGCCTCGATACAACGGGGGCCCACGCGCCGGCCGTGTTTATGAGCGTCCCGCACTCGAACTCGGTCACGGGCAAGTCTTTGTCGGGCGCGCCTTTCGTCAGAATCTCCCTCGCCGCGTCGCCGTATCCGCCTGTGCCCTTGCCGAGGCCGCCGAGGTCGTACGCCGTCACGGCGGTCGCCCGCCCGTCCTCGACCTTTACCCCGTTGACGTAGCATCCGCTTATGAACTCCACTCCCCTCCCCTTCGCCGAGCCCCTGTAATATTCCCTCAGGGAGTAGTGGTCGATGAGCCCGGCCTTACGCGATATCGAGAGCCCGGCGATGCCCACGGTCCCGGTGACGAGCGGTATAATGCGCGGCGCGTCCTCCGGCGGATAAAGCTCGACCGGGAGGCCGTACTCGACGTAGAGCGGATGGTTCTCGTTTACCTCCTTCCACGAGGCGCCGCCGTGCATCCAGTAGTACCCGAATTCACGGAACTGTATGATCTCCAAAATCGTCTCGTAGAAGTCTATCGAGTACTTGCAGAGCTCGATGTTCGCCCTGCTGCGCCACGTAGCCCTGACGCCGCCCGCATTCTTCAGCGTTGACGAATTCTCTCCTTCGAGGTCGAGGTCGATGACGCCGATGCTCGCCCTCTCGCCCCTTCGTTCGAGCTCCATCGAAAGCGCAAACGCGGCGGACGAGCCCAGTATGCCCGCGCCCGCGAAAAGGAAGTCGAAGCTCCTCTCCATAGCCATATTCTAGCACATTAATCCGGGGGCTTTTGAGCTTTCATATTGTGTTATTCTTTTCATTCGTGGACGGCTCGCCCCTTAACTGGCTCTTCGTCGATATGAACTCCTACTTCGCCTCGGTCGAGCAGGAGCTCCGCCCCGAGCTCCGCGGCCTTCCGGTGGGCGTAGTCCCGGTCATGGCCGACAGCACGTGCTGCATAGCGGCCAGTTACGAGGCCAAGGCGTTCGGCGTCACGACGGGAACGCGCGTCTCGGCCGCGCGGGAGATGTGCCCCGGCATCGTGCTCGTCGAATCGCGTCCGGTCGAATACATAGAGATGCACGGGAAGATACGTGCCGCCGTCGATTCGGTCCTCCCCGTCCACAGGGTCGATTCCATAGACGAGATGTCGTGCAGGCTCACGGGACGGCAGACGGAGCATGGCAGCGCCGTCGCGCTGGGCCATGCGGTGAAAGACGCCATAAGGAAACAGGCCGGCGAGTATCTGAAGTGCTCCGTCGGCATAGCGCCCAACCGCTTCCTGGCCAAGGTGGCCAGCGACATGCAGAAGCCCGACGGCTTCGTCGTCATAAAAAAGGAAGAGCTCCCCGAGAGGCTCTACCCGCTTTCACTGACCGACTTCCCCGGGATAGGGCGGCGCATGTATGCGCGGCTCAGGGCCAACGGAATAAGCACCGTCGAGGAGCTCTGCGGGCTCACCGAAAACAGGATGGGGCGCATATGGGAGAGCGTCGTCGGGAAGAGATGGCATGCGCTCCTCCGGGGCGACGACATCCCCGAGCCGGAAACCGCGCGGAAGAGCGTAAGCCATTCCCACGTCCTGCCGCCCGCGCAGAGGACCGACGAAGGCGTCCGGGCCGTATTCGTGAACCTCATACACAAGGCCGCCTTCAGGCTGAGGCGTCTCGGCTGCCTCACGCGGAAGATGACTGTCGGGATAGATTATTTCGGGGAGCATCGGGGCTGGAGGAAGGGCATAAGTATAGATATGAAGAACGACACGCAGACGATGATAGAGGCGTTCACGGGCGTCTGGAACGAAAGGCCCCGGGGGCGTAAGCCGCTCCGGGTGTCGGTCGCGTTCATCGACCTCGTCCCGGCCGGCGAAAGCACCCTCCCGCTCCTGCCGGCGGAAAGGAAGAGGGACGACGTCGCCGCCGCGCTCGACAGCATAAACGACAAGTTCGGAACGAACAGCATATATTACGGATCGATGCACGCGGCCCCGGACGCCGCCCCGCTCAGGATATCCTTCACGTCCATACCGGACGTCATAAAGCCCACGAAATCCCTCCGGACGCCCGGCGGAAAGAAATAGCCCGGAGCTTATTTCTTACCCTTTTTCTTCCCGGCCCCGAGCTTTTTCACGGCCTTTTTGCTCTCGTCCGCTACCTTGCCTATGGGGAAGAAGAATAGGTACTGCCCCGTGTCCCGGAGGACGTCGAACGCCCTCGACGAGACCTTGTCGAAGAACCGTATCGACTTCCCGTCCGTGATGAGCACCCAGTTGTGGGGCTCGGCCAGCACTTCGGGCATCTTATCCTTGAGGAACCCCAGCACTTCGCGAAAGCGGCTTACGGGTATGCCGTTTTTCTGGAGCGACACGAGCCATCTGAGGATAATAAAATCTTCCGTGGAATAGAGCTTCGGGACCCCCCTCCCCTGCGCCGACCTCAGGCTCGGGACTATGAGCCCCGTATGCTCGTAATAGTATAGGTGGTCGTAATCGAGTCTCACTCCTTCGAGGGCCTCGATGAGCTTTATGACGTCCCTGCTCTTGAGCCCGGATTCGACCCTGACCCGGTGCTCCTTTCCGTCCGTCTCTTTCGCCGCTTTCTTTTTCACGTCCGGGGTCCGTAGAAAAATGCACGTACAAATAAATCGACAAACTCAGAATATCACAAATCCCGCCGCGAGTTCAATCCCGCTTGACACCGGCCCGGGCTCAATTATTTTTCTTTTAAAACGGGGGTGACGATATGACGACTAACGGAGAGAAGCTGCGGGCGGTGCTTTCGGGCGAAGGGGTGCTCGTCCTTCCGGGCGTGCACGACTGCATAAGCGCGAGGCTCGCCGAGGCGGCGGGGTTCGAGGCCGCGTTCACGAGCGGCTTCGGCATATCGGCTTCGACGCTCGGGCGGCCCGACTTCGGGTTCCTGACTGCTACCGAGATGCTGGCGAGCGTGAGCCGTATAGTCTCCTCCGTCGGGATCCCCGTCGTGGCCGACATAGACACCGGGTACGGCAATCCGTTAAACGTCATGCGGACGGTCGGAGACGTCGTCTCCGCCGGGGCAGCGGGCGTAATTCTCGAGGACCAGGAATGGCCCAAGAAGTGCGGGCACTTCGAGGGTAAGCGCGTCATCTCCGCCGAGGAGCACGCCGAGAAGATTAGGGCCGCCGTCGAGGCCCGCGGGTCCAGCGAGCTCGTCATAATAGGCCGGACCGACGCCCGCGCGGTGAACGGGCTCGAAGACGCTATACGCAGGGGGAGGATTTATTACGAGTCCGGGGCGGACGTCGTCTTCATCGAGGCCCCGCAGTCTGTCGAAGAGCTCCGGGAAATAGCGGCCGCGTTCCCCGACGCCCCTCTCTTCGCGAACATGGTCGAGGGCGGGAGGACGCCCCTTCTGAGCGCGGCCGAGCTCGGCGAGCTCGGGTTCAAGATAGTCGTCTTCCCCCTGTCCGGGCTTTTCTCGGCAACCAAAGCGATGGAGCGGTGCCTCGCCTACCTCAGGAAAAACGGCTCGACCTTCGGCTATGCGGACATGCTTACGTTCAGGGAGTTCGAGGCAGTGGTGGACGTCCCCGGGTACCGCGCCCTCGAAAAGAAGTTCACCGTCTCTTAAGGCAGGCCTCGCCTGCAGGAATTCGGCGTAGCGGGCTTGGTGCAGTTATCCGATTCTGTGCGGCACGCGAATTGATTCATCTTCCGGTCGTTGTAGCAGGACGGAGGCCTCGCCTGCAGGAATTCGGCGTAGCGGGCTTGGTGCAGTTATCCGATTCTGTGCGGCACGCGAATTGATTCATCTTCCGGTCGTTGTAGCAGGACGGAGGCCTCGCCTGCAGGAATTCGGCGTAGCGGGCTTGGTGCGGTTATCCGATTCTGTACGGTACGTGAATTGATTCATCTTCCGATCGTTATAAATATAACGGCCCACCGGGTGTGCGGACAACCTTCCGGGGCAGCGCGGTTAGCTACCTTCGCGCGGCAAGGAATCCGGGTAGTGGGTCGGTTCGGCGCGTGAGGCCGTCCGTGGCCGGCCTGATTTGCTGATGGCTACGTTTTCGGCTCATACCGCATCGCCACCGCCCCCGAGCCGAGCTCCAGCCGGCTCACGAGCTTGAGGTCGAGATGCTTAGATAGTCCCGCGAACAGTGTCGGCCCGTGCCCCGCCAGCCTGGGATGCACCACGAACTCGTATTCATCGATCAATCCTAGCTCGGCCAGTGCCTGCGGGAGCTTCACCCCTCCCACGAACAGCCCGTTCCCGGGCTGCTGCTTCAGATGCCGGACAGTGTCCTCCAGATGGTCCCCGCGCACGATCTCCGCATTCCAGTCCACCCGCTGAAGGGTACTCGACACGACGTATTTCTTTGCCGCGTCGATAGTCAGGGCGAATGGCTGCATCCAATCGGCCATCCAGTCCGGCCTCAGCCCTGTCTGTGCAGGCGTCCGCCACGCGGCCTCCATCATTTCGTAGGTTACCCGGCCGAAGAGGAGGGCATCGGCCCGTGCGAGGTTCTCGACCGCGTGACGATGCAGGTCTTCGTCCACGACCCCCGCGCGATGGTCGCAGCACCCGTCCAATGTGACGTTGATGGAATACCGAAGAGGTCGCATTACTCAAGTATACCGCGATGGGGCTGGCCGCCAAGGTTAGGCCGGCGCCTCAATGGGTGGCGCAAACACGCTCATGTGGAATCCGGGTTATCGTACTTCCTTTACCGGAGAACACACTACGTGCGGCGGGTTATTGAAGGAGCGCCCCCAGGTCTATAGGCTGGCCGTTTATGATTACCTGCCCCGACTTGTAGGCGGCTTCGATGGTATAGGAATCGTCCTTTTCCACCAGTATATCCCCCGAGACGAGGAGATTTATTTCGTCCTCGGCCGCCCCGCTCGCAAGCTCCGCAAGCTCCTCGTCCGTGGGAGGGTCCTCTCCCATGGCCTTCATGTTCTCGAGCACCTCTTCCTTCTTGTAGTCCGTGAGGGCCGATACGAAAAGCTCCTTCGAAACGGTTATCCCCGCGTCGGCCGTGAGGGCGGCCAGCATGAGGACCGGGTTCTGCGCGAGATCGACGTTCTCGAGCCCCTCCCCGTCGGCGTATATGCCGAGGTGGCCTTCCAGCTTCCCGCCGGACGTTTCGAGCGAGAGCTTCCTGAGCTCGATTTTGGGCGATTTGCTTACGAACCCGGGCAGGAGATTTACGAGCTCCCCGGTGAATCGGGCCTTCGCCTCTTCGCTGTCGGCCGCGTTCTGGTTCGCGTTTATGAGCGCCTGGAGCTTCTTCCACGATCTCGAATCTATGTTGCTTATCGAAAGCTCGTAACCGCCGGGGCCGTATTTATCGCCCCCGAATGTGAGCTCGTCGAAGACCATGCTGTGCGAGCTGTCGAGAAGCCCCCCCCGCTCGGAATTTTTCCCCTTGAAATCGATTCCGGTAATCGTGAGATTCCTGAGCTTCGCTCCGGGCTTCGCCAGAAAATCGAGCTTTCCTACGGTGAAGTTCACATCCCCAGTCGGGTATTCGGCGTCGGGCGCGGGGTGCGAAAGCTCGGACCAGGCCTTGATCTCCGTGACCGTCAGGGTCGAATCCTTCCCGTCTATCTGGAGACCGGGGGATTCGAGGTCGCTCAAGCTGTGAAACTCGTTCGTGTCGTAATCGACCCGGCCCGTAAATCCCTTCCAGGAGAGCTTGTCCCCGTCTTCGAGGTCGAGCTCGAAGCCCGGCATCGACATGTCGGCCGTCGCTTTATTTTTGAAAGAGATAACGGTGTGGGCGTCTATAGGCGGAATCTTCTCGAAAAGCTCCGCATTCCCGCTCCCCTCGGCGGGGGCGAGCTTTATCCGGGAGTCCAGCACAGAAAGCACGGGCGCGGGCCCCGCCTTTCCCTTGAATATGGCGAGGACCGGGATCGGGCCGTGATATATCGTATCCGTCTCGTCGAGCCTTACTATTTCCTTGCCCATATTCCTGACGGCGAAAACGGTTCTGGCTTTGGAGCTCAATATCCCCCTGTCGTAGCTCCTGCTTACGACGCTGAAGGCGTCGCCCTCGGTGTACTGGTCTATGAGGTCGTTATAGACGTACTCCGTGTCCATTCCGAACCTGTAGGACATCCCGACGACGGCTATGACAAGAACGATTATTATTACGGATACGACCCTCATATCACTCTCCCTTGCTGGCTTCTGACAACGGATAATTATATTTCCTGCGCCGCGGCTTATGCAACTGCGGGGGTTAAATAAACCTTAACATACACCGCATCGGGCCGAAGCGCGGCGGGATGCGTCCGGGGCGTTAATTTACGGCGTCCGCCTGCGGGAAAGGCTTCACGTACAGCTTGAGATCTTCGAGAAACGCGGCGTATATCTCGCCGAGCGCGGTGTTCCAGCCCCTCATGAGGTCCGGCGCGGAAGCGGTCGGAATCGGAACGTGAGAGCTGTATGTTTTATTGAAAATTATCCCGGTGTTGTCGCCGTACTCGCCTTCCGGGGTGTATTCGAGAAGGAAGAACTGTATGGTCATCACGGCCGCCGGCGCGCCCCTGTAATCGCCGTAGAGCTCGACGAGGTTCGGCTGTATGTAGTAGCTGGCGAAACCCTGGCCGAGCGAGCTCATGACGTCCTCGAAGAGCCCCGTGTCCGCGAGCCAGCGTATGGTCATTTCGGTGAGGAGAGCGCCGGGAGCCCTGAAGAACTGGTTGTAAAAGTCCGACTCGTAGCTGATGTCGTCGGTCCTGTATACGAATTCCTTCCCGTCGCTCCCCGGCGACACGCTGAACCTCCACACCTGGGCCACCGCTCCCTTTACCGGGGCCGGAACCTTTTCCGCGGGGGGAACCTCGAACATGTAATAGCTCCTCTCGGGGTAGCTCTTCGTTATGCCCCCGCATCCGGCCGCGCCGAGCGCTGTGAATACGGCGGCGGATATCAGTACAAGGAATTTTGCTCTCATTGTTTTTCTCCCCCCTCGGGCTCGATGTGCGGCGGAGGACTCCCGAAGAGCACCCACGACGGGTACTTCTTCACGGTCTCCATGAACTCCTTCATGTCCTCCGTAATGCGCTCTATGTTCTCCATGGTGAGCTTGATGTTGTGCTCGCGGTTGGACAACAGCCTGTCCGTGCGCCTTAACGTCCTGTTGAGCTCGTCCGTAATCGCGACGACATTTGCGATGGTCTCTTTGGTCTCCTTGCTCTTGAGCATCTTGTCGAGCTCGGCGGTCGTGGTGTCGAGCGTGTTCACGAGTTTCCGCAGGTCGGCGCTGAGCTCCCCTACCTTAGCCTGCTCGACGGCGTTGTTAAGAGACGCGACGAGGTCTTCCACCCCGTCCGTTATTTTCTGTATGTCGATGCTTTCTATGCTTCGTGAAAGATTCTCTATAGTCTGCGTAATCTGCGTTATGGTGCCGGGCGCCGAGGGAATGTACGAGTATTCGGGTGTCCAGTCGATTTCCAACGGAGGATACCGCTCGGGGTCGAGGTATACGGCGTTAAGGAACGCTATGCCTGTAACGCCCTGAGAGGCGAGCTGGAGCCTGAGCCCCTTCTGTATCATCTGCCCGTAGCCTTGAAGCCTTTCCTCATCGGTTTCAAAGAGTCTTTTCTTGCCCTCTCCGGCTATCTTGTCGAGGTATATTTCGGCCCGGACGAGAACGTACGTCTTTCTCGTATGGTATTCGTTGAAAACGAACCCGATGTAGCTGACGTTGCCTATCTGGACCCCCTGGAATTCGAGGGAGGCCCCGACGGAGAGCCCCTGAACCGACTGGTCGAAATAAGTCTCGATGGTGGTCTTTTTCTGGAAGAACTTTCCTCCGCCGAAAATGATTATCGCCGCAGCCAGAAGAAGCGTGGCGGCGATAACGAAAAGCCCGATTTTGAAGTAGTTCGGTTTTTTCATATGCCGGACTCCCCTTTATTTTCTTCACCGCCGAGCTCCGCGTCCGTCTGACGCCTGAAGAATTTCTGGACGACCGGTATGGTCGAATGATCCCTCAGGTAAACGGGCTTGCCTTCGGCGATTATACCTTTAACGCTCTTATCGAGCATGATAACCCTGTCCGCTATATTGTAAATACTGTTGAGCTCGTGTGTCACGACGACGAACGTGATGCCGAGCGTCCTCGAAAGCTGTTTTATGAGCTCGTCGAGCTCGGCCGATGTAATGGGATCGAGCCCGGCCGAAGGCTCGTCCAGGAACAGCACCTTCGGGTCGAGCGCCATGGCCCTGGCGAGCGCCGCGCGTTTTATCATGCCCCCGCTGAGCTCTGACGGCATCTTGTCCTCGGAACCCGTAAGGCCGACGAGCGAGAGCTTCATCCTTCCTATGAGGTCCCTCGCCTCGGCGTTCAGCTCCGTGTATTCCTCGAGCGGGAGCATGACGTTCTGGAGGACCGTCATCGATCCGAAAAGCGCCCCGAGCTGGTAGGCGACCCCTATTCGCTTAAGTATTTCTATCCTTTCGTCCCCTTCGGCCGCCGAGATGTCGCGGCCTTCTATGACGACGTTCCCGCCGGCCGGCTTGTAGAGCCCGATCATGTGCTTGAGAAGCGTGCTCTTTCCGCATCCGGAGCCGCCGAGAATGACAAAAATCTCCCCCCTGTAGACGTCGAAGGTTATATTGTCGAGTATGGTGTTGTCGCCGTACTTCGCCGTGAGGTCCCTCACTTTTATTATCACTTCCCTTTTGTTTTCGGCGTTATTCCCGCTCATGTCAGATCCCGAGAACGTAGTAAACCACCCCGAATATGCCGTCCGTTAAGATCATGAGCACTATCCCTATGACGACGGCCTCGGTCGCCGCGTCGCCGACGGCCGACGGGCCGCGCGACGCCCTCATCCCCGAAAGGCATCCGACCCCCGCTATTATCACCGCGAAAAAGAGCGTTTTGAAAAGCCCGGCCAGGAGCATGACGTACGTCCCGGACGCCGTTATCTGGTTCATGTACGTGCCGAACGTGAATCCCAGGGAGAGCATGACGACGAGGCCGCCCAGGAGGCCGAAGAGGTTCCCGAATACCGTAAGCAGGGGGAGCATCAGGAGGGCCGCTATCACCTTCGGCACGACGAGGAAGTTAACGGGGTCGAGCCCCATGGTGTCGAGGGCGTCTAACTCCTCGTTCACCTTCATCGTACCGAGCTCGGCCGCGAAGGCCGACCCGCTCCTGCCGTTTACGACGAAGGCCGTCATGAGCGGGCCGAGCTCCTTGAAGTACGCTATGACTATGAGGTCGGCGACGAATATCTGGGCGCCGTACTGCTGCATCGGCATGGCCGACTGGAACGCGATGACGAGCCCGACGAGGAAGTTGACGAGGGCTATTATGAAAAAGGAGTTGGCGCCGAACTTCTCGCAGGTCGTGAAAACCTCTCCCCACCTTATACCGAACGGGTTCATGAGCGCCTTTGTCAACCCGACTGTCACCTGCCCGGTGAAGACTATGTGTACCTTTATTTCCCCGAGCAGCTCCCAGGCCGCGCGGCCGATCTGCTCGACTATCCCCGTCCGCTTCTTCGGAGCCGCTCCTTTCGTCCCGGCGAAGCTCTCGGGATCGAACAGGTCGAACAGCTTTTCGAGGTCGCCCCTTAGGCCCGTTATCTCGAAGCCGCCGCCCGCTTTTTCCTGCATCAGCCTGAGCTCTATCAGAAGCGCCATCCCCGAGGCGTCCATGTAATCGATACCCGAAGCGTCCACCACGACATTCCGGGGCTTTTCCCTGGACAGGGCCTCCTCGGCCTTGTCCCAGACGTCGGACGTGGTATACGCGTCGAGACGACCGCCCGGTTTCAGTGTGAGCGTGCCCCTGCCGTCCTTTGCCGTTTCGAACGAAGGGGGTGAAGAACCTCTTTCGGGATTGTTCATATATGCGCAGCCGACGTGGCTATGTTCTCGATTCCTGCAAATATGGCCTGATGCGGTAGAATTGCCTCTGAGATTAACATAGTATAATCCCCGGAGTCAATTATGAAAAGCCATCCCAAGTTCGTAAGAAACCTCGACGCCTTCTACTACGCCGAGGTGTTCCTCGTATGCGCCGTGTCCGCGGTTCTCGGCATACGCCTCTTCCTCCACATGACCGGGTACCCGCAGATCGGGAACGGCACACTCCACATAGCGCACATGCTGTGGGGCGGTCTCCTCATGCTGGCGGCGCTGATAATGCTTTTCTCCTTCATCGGGAAGCGCGTAGAGCTCTGGGCGGCGATACTCGGCGGCGCGGGGTTCGGCACGTTCATAGACGAGGTAGGGAAGTTCGTGACGAAGGACAACGACTACTTCTTCGAGCCCTCGGTCGCGATAATGTACGTCGTTATCGTGCTGATAGTCCTCGCTCTTCACATGATAAGGTTCGGATGGACGTTCACCGGGAGGGAGTACCTCGTAAACGCCCTTAAGGGGCTCGAGGAGGTGGCGCTGTCGGACCTCGACGAGGACGAGAAGAAGACCGTCCTTCTTTACCTCGACAGGAGCGACCCCGGCGACCCGCTGACGCCCGCGGTGAGGGGGCTCATAACGAACGCGGAGCCGCTGCCCAACCATTCGCCCGGGCTCTACAGGAGGCTCAAGGACCGTTTCGGCGGCTTTTACGAGAGGGTAGCCGGGACGGCTGTTTTCAGGCGCGCCCTCGTCGTGCTCTTTCTTTCCCAGCTCGTGGCGACATTCGGGTACGTCCTTTTCCTGACGCTCTATTACGGATTCGGACTGGGCTCGAACCTGAGCTTCGCCGCCCTTGAGCGCGCAAATCTCGACGTCAATGACCTCTCCTTCGTCGACGTCGCCCGGCTACTGTCGTCGGCTCTGTCGGGCGTCTTCGTCTTCCTCGGCGTCTACTACATGCGCCGCTCGCGCCTGAAGGCCTACATGATGTTCGAGCGCGCCCTCCTCGTCTCGATACTCCTCACCTACGTGTTCGTATTCTATAAGGAGCAGTTCGCCGCGCTGACGGGGCTTTGCTTTAACCTCGTGATACTCGTCGGCCTCAGGATGCTCATAAGGCAGGAGCAGGTGGAGGAGATAAGAACCGCCTCGTTCTGGAAGTGAGCGCTGCTCAGCCGACGGCGACGCCGTGCATGGAGTAGTAAACGAGGACGAAATAATACGAGACGGGGAAGACGAATATGAGGCTGTCGAACCTGTCGAGCACTCCGCCGTGGCCGGGGACTATGGCCCCCGAATCCTTTATGCCGACCCCCCTTTTTATGGCGGATTCCACGAGGTCGCCGAACACCGCCGCCGCCGATACGAATATCGCGAAGAGTATAGTCCAGTCGGACGACATAGGCGAGCCGAACCCGTAATTCACTATAAGGCCCGTCACTATGCACACGACCACGCCGCCCAGCGTGCCCTCGACCGTCTTGCCCGGGCTTATTACCGGGGCGATTTTCTTCTTTCCGAATTTGAGTCCCGTGAAGTAGGCGCCCGTGTCGTTAAGGAACGTGCAGGCAACGGTAAAGAATATGAAGAAGAAGCCCGGGTCGGCGAGGCCCTGTGCGTTCCCGGCGTAATGCCCTATAGCGCCGCGCGCGTCTATGTTACGGAGGAGCACGGCGTGGCAGAGGAGCCAGCCGAGATATACTATGCCGAAGAGTGTCGCCCCGCCTCTTATTATCGCGCTCTCCTCGCCCGTTTTCCTGAGGTTGAATATGAGGACTAGCAGAACGGACAGGGTGAACATGAGCGAGAAATCGACGTATCCCTTGTACGCCGTGGCCGCTATCAGGAGAGACAGCACTATCCCCGACCCCCGCGCATAGGGGAGGCTCCGCGACTGGAGCAGCCTTTGATATTCTATCTGCCCCGTGAGGACGAGCGCCATGATGAACAGGAGGAATACGATTCCCCCTATCCTGAATATGACGTAGAGTATCGGGACGGCTATCGCAGCCGTCACTATCCTTTGCCAGAAGTTGCTCATACGGGTCGAATAGATATAATGTCCATAACCTGACGGTTATTGCAAATAGAATATAACCCCTATGAGCGAATCCGATATAAAACCATTGTTCGAGCCGCGCGGGGGGCCGATGAGCGTCGCCGTCCTGCTCTCGGGCTCGGGGACCAATTTCGTCGCCGTCGTCGAGGAGGAAAGGCGGCTGGCGCGCTCGGGCGAAAGGCTCTACGGCAGGATAGACGCCGTGTTCACGAACGCCCCCGGGTGCGAGGGAGCCGGGAAGGCGGCGGAGTACGGGATACCGGTTCTGGGCCTAGGCTCGAAAAAGTATTTCGACGTCCTCGGCAAGGGCCCCGAAGACGAGGAGACGAGAGACTATTACGATGCCGCGGCGATCGCGCTTATCGAGAGCGTCGCGACTCCCGACATTATAGTCCTCGCCGGTTACAGGCGGAGGCTCGGCCGCGCCTTCATCGAAAGGTACGGCGGCAGGATACTGAACCTCTACCCCGGCGACATAACGAAGGACTACCTCGTACGCGGCGTCGATGCCTCCGTCCAAGCGCTGAGGGCCGGGGAAGACAGCCTTCGCTGCACGGTGTACCTGGAGCGTTTCGGCGAGAGGTTCGGCACTGCCCTCGTCCAGTCCCCGCCCGTGTCGCTCGCTGGTTTCACCGAGGCCGACAGGGACGCCATGGGGGCCAGGATCAGGGAAGAGGCCGAGTGGAAGGCGCTTCCATTCGCCGTCCACGAGCTCGTGGCCAAGGGAAGGGCCGGGATCGACGGGGACGGGGCGTTATACGTTGACGGAAAGAGGCTCGGGCCTTCGGGCTATCCCATGAAAGGCACGGAATAGTAGAACGCACGGCGTCTATAAAACACTTTAACTTCGTTTTTCAACCCATTGCAATAATGAGAGAATCTATTCCGGATGCGCTGGCTGTCAGGGCTTGTTCTTTTCCTTCGCCCACGAATCCTTGAGCGTGACGGTCCTGTTGAATACTAACGCGCCCTTTTTCGAATCCCGGGCGTCCGGCGTGAAGTACCCGAGCCTCTCGAACTGATAGTTTACCCCGGGCTCGGCGTCGGCCAGCCCCGGCTCGACCGGGCGGTCTTTCAGCACGGTGAGCGAATCGGGGTTCAGGCGCTCCTTGTAGTCCGAGCCGTCCGCCCCGGGCTCGGGAACGGTAAACAGCCTGTCGTAGAGCCTGACCTCGGCTTTTATCGCGTGCGGGGCCGAAACCCAGTGAATCGTGGCCTTTACCTTCCTCCCGTCGGGGGCGTCTCCCCCCTTCGTCGAAGGGTCGTACGTGCAAAGGAGCTCCGTCACCTCGCCGTTTTCGTCCTTTACGACGCCCTCGCACCGGAGGAAATAGGCGTACCGGAGCCTCACCTCCACCCCCGGCGAGAGCCTGAAGAACTTCTTCGGCGGATTCTCCATGAAGTCGTCGCGTTCGATGTAGAGCTGCCCCGAAAACGGCACCTTCCTCGTGCCCATCGAAGGGTCCTCTGGGTTGTTGACGGCGTCCAGCTCCTCGGACCCGCCCTCGGGATAGTTCGTGATGGTTACCCTGAGCGGGTTGAGGACGGCCATAACCCTCCGCGCCCTCTTGTTGAGGTCGTCACGTATGCTGTGCTCCAGGAGCGATATGTCTATGACGCTCTCCTGCTTCGTGACCCCTATCCTGGAGCAGAAGTTTCTTATGGACTCGGGCGTGTATCCCCTTCGCCGGAGGCCCGAGATAGTCGGCATCCTCGGGTCGTCCCAGCCGTTTACGTACCCGTCCCGGACGAGCTCTAAAAGCCGCCTCTTGCTCATGACCGTGTAGTTGAGATTGAGCCTCGAAAACTCTATCTGCTGCGGGTGATATATGCCGAGCTCGTCCAAAAACCAGTCGTAGAGCGGCCTGTGGTCTTCGAATTCGAGCGTGCAGAGCGAATGCGTGATCTTTTCGATGGAATCCGATACGCAGTGCGCATAATCGTACATAGGGTATATGTGCCACTCGTCCCCGGTCCTGTAATGCGGCTCCTGGATTATCCTGTACATGACGGGATCACGCATGTTGATGTTGCCCGAGGCCATGTCGATCTTCGCCCGGAGAACGTGCGCGCCCTCCGGGAACTCGCCCTCCTTCATGCGCCTGAAGAGGTCGAGGTTCTCTTGGGCCGGGCGGTCCCTCCAGGGACTGTTCTTTCCGGGCTCGCTGAGTGTGCCCCTGTACTCTCTTATCTCGTCGGCGGACAGGCTGTCTACGTAGGCCTTCCCCGCCTTTATAAGCGTTACGGCGTGATCGTATAGCGCCTGGAAGTAGTCCGAAGCGTGGTAGAGCCCGTCCCAGTCGAAGCCGAGCCACCTGACGTCGTTCTCTATCGCCTCGACATACTCGGTGTCTTCCTTCGCCGGGTTCGTGTCGTCGTACCTCAGGTTACACGTGCCGCCGTATTCCCCGGCGATGCCGAAGTTAAGGCAGATGGACTTGGCGTGGCCTATGTGGAGGCAGCCGTTGGGCTCGGGGGGGAAACGCGTCGCCACCCTGCCCCCGAACTTTCCGCTCTCGTTGTCCTCCTCGACTATCGTGCGTATGAAGTCGAGGCTTCTCTTCTCTCCGTTCTCTTCCATTCCGTTTCCCTTCTCCCGATGTCTCCGGGGATTAATATTATACGACCTGAGAAAAAATCAAAGCCCCGGCCGCCGCCGCTCATTACCGCCGATATGTTGCCTAACCTCGCCTAAGCAATTACAATTACGCATGATGTATTTCCCAGCATACAGGCCGAGAAGGCTGAGAAGGACAAAGACGATCCGCGACCTCGTTTCGGAAACGAGGCTGTCCGCGGACGAGTTCATTTACCCAATGTTCGCAGCCCCGGGCAAGGGCGTAAGGGAGGAAGTCCCCTCCATGCCCGGCATATACAAGCAGTCGATCGATAATATCGTCAAGGAGGCCCGCGAGGCCGAGGCGCTGGGCGTAAAATCCGTCCTCCTCTTCGGCATCCCCGAGCACAAGGACGAGACGGGGAGCGAAGGCTACGCCGATGACGGCATCATACAGAAGACCGTACGCGAGCTAAGGAAAAAGACGCCCGACATGCTCGTCGTAACGGACGTCTGCATGTGCGAGTACACGAGCCACGGGCACTGCGGGATAATAAAGGGCGGCGACGTCGACAACGACGAGACGCTGGATTATCTCGCGAAGATGGCCGTCTCTCACGCCGAGGCCGGGGCCGACATAATCGCCCCGTCCGACATGATGGACGGCAGGGTCGGCGTCATAAGGGAGGCCCTCGACGACGCGGGTTTCGAGAAGGTCCCGGTAATGGCCTACTCGGCCAAGTACGCCTCGGGGTTCTACGGCCCCTTCAGGGACGCCGCCGAATCGCCTCCCCAGTTCGGCGACAGGCGAAGCTACCAGATGGACCCGCCCAACGTTAGGGAAGCGCTCCGCGAGATAGCCCTCGACATCGAAGAGGGGGCTGACATCGTGATGGTGAAGCCCGCGCTTTCGTACCTCGACGTCATACGCGCCGCGCGCGAGGAGTTCGACCACCCATTGGCCGCCTATAACGTCAGCGGCGAATATTCGATGGTCAAGGCCGCCGGGAAGCTAGGGTGGATAGACGAGAAGCTCGTAATGATGGAAATACTGACGAGCATAAAGCGGGCCGGGGCCGACATCATAATCACCTACCACGCAAAGGAAGCCGCCGAAATCCTCCGCGGCCGGGGGAAGTAAATGGCCGGCAATCCCCACTATAAGGTCGTCGAGCTCTCGCTCGTCACGGACGAGGAGATAGAGAAGGCGCTCAACACGTGGACCGGCGAGGGGTGGACCTTCGACGGGATTCACTTCGTCGTGAGGGACTCCTCGAAGAGGCCGACGATGGCGTTCATCTTCTTCACCTCGGGCGCGGGCGAGTCCGAAGGGCTCAAGAGCATCTGACCGGTTTTTCTTCCGGAATTATCCGCTGCCGCAGAGTGTACAGGGACGTCCCGAAGGGACGGTGTTTCAGCCTTCCGCTTTCAGGCCCGATGCGCCGGAGTCGTTGAGGTAGCTCTCGAGCCCGGTGAGGTCGCCTATCCTGTCCATGCGCTCCAGCGATGCGTATTCCCCTTCCCTGTCGAGGAGTATCGCGCGTATGCCGAGGGCGCGCGGGCCGTGGAAGTCGTTCCTGAGGTCGTCGCCCACGTGTATGGACTCTCCGGGATCCACCCCGGCCTTTTCGAGGGCGGCGAGGTATATCCCGTGAGAGGGCTTTGCGAACCCCGCCTCGCTCGATATTACGAACGTGTCGAAGTAATCATATATGCCGAGCCGCTCCATAACGTCGTAGACGCGGGAGTCGAAATTCGATATTATGCCGAGTTTGTAGCACCTGGATTTAAGCGATTCGAGCACGGGGACGGTTTCGGGAAAGAGCGTCCACGCCTCCGTCCTGAACACCTCGAAGAGCTCGTCGAAATGCTCGTCGAAGCCGGGGAACATTCCGACCTCCGTGTAAACGTCGGTGACCACCTTTTTCCACCAGTCCTTTTCGAGTCCTTTTCTCTCTTCGCCTGAAACCCCGCCGAAAGCGAGCGGGGGCGCGTTCCTGAACGCCTTCGAAAACGCCCTCCTGAGCGCGGCCGTGTCGGGGTCGGCCCCGTATTTGCGGGCCACTCCGGCGTACGTGTTCCCTAGACCTTCCTTTATGAAAAAGAGTGTGTCGGCGGCGTCGAAGAATATGGTCGTGATCTTTCCGTTTGTCATGCGAATGTCTCTCTTTGTCTGAATGAAGACTTTAATATACACTCTATTTTCAGAAGGAGTAACTGGTGATGGAGAGCACCGAAGACGTATACGCCGCTATCATCGTCCGCGATCTCATGTTCGCTTCGAGGATACGCGAGGCGGCCAAAAGAACCGGGGTCAGGCTCGAATTCGTAAAATCCGGCGACGGGTTCGCCGGGAAACTCGCCTCCCGTCCGCCCGCGTTTTTTATCGTCGACCTCGGCACAAAAGGTCTCGATCCCTTCTCGGTTATAAGGGAGATACGGGAAGCGCCCGCCCTCTCCGGCGCGCGCGTTATAGGCTTCCTCCCGCACGTAGAAACGGATCTCAGAAAGAAAGCGGCAGAGGCGGGATACGACCTCGTCGCGGCGCGCTCGTGGATGGCGATGAACGTCGAGAAGATATTCACCGACATCGCCGCCGGAAAGCCGTTCCCGATGAAATCCGGTCAATAGCCGAGGTTCGGCCTCAGCCACTTCTCCACCTCCGGAAGGGGTATCCCCTTCCGTTTCGCGTAGTCCTCGGCCTGGTCCCTGTCTATGTCGCCTATGTGCATGTACCTCGACTGCGGGTGCCCGAAGTAGAACCCGGCGACGGAGCTCGGCGGGTATATAGCGAAGTTCTCCGTTATCTCGACACCGATGTTCTCCTTCACGCGGAGCATCTTCCACAGCGCCGCTTTTTCGGTGTGGTCCGGGCAGGCAGGGTATCCGGGCGCGGGCCTTATGCCCCTGTACTTTTCCTTTACGAGGTCCTCGTACGTGAGGTCCTCTTCCTTTCCGTAGCCCCATGCGTCGCGGGCGCGCTTGTGCATCATCTCGGCGAGCGCCTCGGCCACCCTGTCGCCGAGGGCCTGGACCATTATCGCCGAGTAATCGTCGCCCGCCTTCCGGAACGTGTCGGCGAAGGTCTCCACCTCCTTACCGGCGGTGACGGCGAACCCGCCCATGTAATCGGCCCTCCCGGAATCTTTCGGCGCGACGAAATCCGCGAGCGAATAGTATATTTCGTTCTCTCCCTTCGACCTCTGCTGGCGGAGGAAGTGGAACGTCTCGACGACTTCCTCCCGGCTCTCGTCCGCGTAGACCTCGACATCGTCGCCGACGCTGCTCGCGGGCCAGAACCCCTGGACGGCCCTCGGGCCGAACCTCTTCTCCGAGGCAATCTGCCCGAGCAGCCTCTCGGCGTCATCGTAGAGGCTCCTCGCCTGGGCGCCGTATTTCTTATGGTCGAGTATGGCGGGGAACACCCCCTTGAGCCCCCACACCCAAAAGAGCGGCGACCAGTCGATGTACGGGACGACGTCCTCTATCTTTATATTCTTCATGACCTCGACGCCCAGCTTCTCTGGCACGTCTATACGCGCCGTTTTCCAGTCGTCGGTGAACCTCTTCTCGCGGGCCTTTTCGATCGGGATGAACTCGGCCGCGCTTTTGGACTTCGAATGGCGCTCGCGGAGCTCCTCGTGCTTGCGCCGCGTTTCTTCGGCGAACTCCTCGTACTTGTCCGGGTTTAGGAGGCTGTTGCAGACGTTGACGACGAGCGAGGCGTCCTGCACGTGGCTCACGACGCCGCTGTAGTGGGGCGCTATTTTTATGGCCGTGTGGGCCTTACTCGTCGTTGCCCCGCCGATTAGCAGCGGCGTTTTGAACCCCTGCCGCTCCATCTCGGAGGCGTTGTAGACCATCTCGTCGAGGGACGGCGTTATGAGCCCGCTGAGCCCGATTATATTCGCGTTCACTTCCCTTGCCGTTTTGAGTATGTTGTCGCACGACACCATGACGCCCAGGTCTATGACCTCGTAGTTATTGCACCCGAGGACGACCGAAACGATGTTCTTCCCGATGTCGTGGACGTCGCCCTTCACCGTCGCGATGACGAACTTCCCGCGCGCCGCCCCGCCGGATGCATTAGCCTTTTCGAGCTCCATGTAGGGCTGGAGGAATGCGACGGCTTTCTTCATGACGCGCGCGCTCTTGACGACCTGCGGGAGGAACATCTTCCCTTCGCCGAAGAGCTGGCCGACTATTTTCATCCCGTCCATGAGCGGGCCCTCTATGACGTCGAGCGGCTTTCGGTATTTATTGAGCGCCTCCTCCGTGTCGGCGTCTATGTAATCGACTATTCCTTTTACCAGCGAGTGCGAGAGCCTTTCCTCGACGGTCCCTTCCCTCCATTCTTCGGTTTCCCTGTCCCTCGTCTTTCCGGAGTCCTTCACCTTCTCGGCGTAATCGACGAGTATTTCGGTGGCGTCGGGCTTCCTGTTGAAAAGGACGTCCTCGACCTTCTCCAGAAGCTCCTTGTCTATCTCCTCGTATACTTCGAGCATGCCGGCGTTGACTATCGCCATGTCGAGCCCGGCCTTTATCGCGTGGTAGAGGAATGCGGCGTGCATGGCCTCCCTTACGACGTTGTTTCCCCTGAACGAGAATGAAACGTTGCTTAGCCCGCCGCTCGTCTTCGCGCCGGGGCAGACTTTTTTAATCTCCCTTACGGCTTCTATGAAATCGAGCGCGTAGTTATTGTGCTCCTCGATGCCCGTCGCGACTGTAAGCACGTTCGGGTCGAATATGATGTCCGAGGGGTCCATGCCCGCCTTTTCGGTGAGGAGCTTGTACGCCCTTTGGCAAATCCTGATCTTGTCTTCCTTGGTCGCCGCCTGGCCTTTTTCGTCGAACGCCATGACGACGGCCGCAGCGCCGTAGCGCATTATCTCGCGCGCGTTGGCGAGAAACTTCTCCTCGCCCTCCTTCAGGCTTATGGAGTTTACGATCCCCTTCCCCTGAATGCACTTGAGCCCGGCCTCTATGACGGTGAATTTCGAGCTGTCTATCATCACAGGGACCCGGGCTATGTCGGGCTCGGTCGCTATGAGATTAAGGAACCTCGTCATGCACGCCTCGCCGTCGAGTAAAGCCTCGTCGAAGTTGACGTCTATGACATTGGCCCCGTTTTCCACCTGCTGCTTCGCCACCGAGAGCGCCCCCTCGAAGTCGTCCTCTTTTATGAGCCCGGCGAACCTGGGCGAGCCCGTGACGTTCGTCCTCTCGCCCACCATCACGAAGGGCGCATCCTCGCCTATGTTGAGCGCTTCGAGCCCGCTCAGGCGCGTGGCCGGCGGGATTTCAGGGATAGCGCGCGGGGGGTAGTCCTTCACCCTCTCGACTATCGCCTTTATGTGGTCCGGCGTCGTGCCGCAGCATCCACCGACGACGTTGATGAATCCGCTTTCGGCGAAGTCTTCGAGGTAAGTAGCCGTATCCCCGGGCGTCTGGTCGTATCCCGTGTCGCTCAGCGGATTCGGCAGCCCCGCGTTGGGATAGCAGCTCACGTAGCAGTCGGCGATGCGCGAAAGCTCCTCGATGTACGGCCTCATCTGCTCGGCCCCGAGGGCGCAGTTGATGCCGACGCTGAGCGGCCTTGCGTGGCGGACGGAATTCCAGAACGCCTCTATCGTCTGCCCGGAGAGAGTCCTTCCCGAGGCGTCCGTTATCGTGACCGACAGCATGAGGGGGATGTCGTTTTTGAAATCTTCCCTGTACTTGAAGACGGCGTATATGGCGGCCTTGAGATTGAGCGTGTCGAATGTCGTCTCGGCGAGTATGACGTCGGCCCCTCCCTCCACGAGCGCCGCCGTCTGCTCGTAGTACGCTTCCGCGAGCTCATCGAACGTGACCCCCCTCGCCGAGGGGTCGTTGACATTGGGCGATATCGAGGCCGTCCTCGTCGTCGGCCCGAGCGCCCCCGCGACGAAGCACTTCCTCTCGGGATGCCCGGCCATGAAATCGTCCGCCGCCTTACGGGCCACCCCGGCCGCGGCGCGGTTCAGATCGGGCACTATGCTTTCGAGGTTATAGTCCGCCTGCGATATGCGGTTGGCGTTGAAGGTGTTCGTCTCGATGAGGTCCGCGCCCGCTTCGAGGTATTTCGTATGTATTTCGGTTATGACGTCGGGCCGCGTAAAGCAGAGGAGGTCGTTATTCCCCTTGAGGTCCACCGGGTGGTCTTTAAACCTTTCCCCCCTGAAGTCCTCCTCCGTAAGGCCGTAGCGTTGTATCATCGTCCCCATGGCGCCGTCGAGGAATAGAATCCTTTCCCCGAGCAGCCCCCGGAGCTGCCGCGCCGAATCTTTCTCAGTCTTTGTCATAGTGAGTTTAGTATACCAAAGTGATTTTATTTCAATAATTTACAAGGGTATGTGCACGGAATCACTTCCAGCCGTCCCTCTGCCTCCGGAGCTCGCCGAAGGCCGCAAACGGCGAGCCCCCTTTAAATTCGGGGTTTTTCTTCTCTAACCCTTTCATTACATCGGGGCTGGAGAATCTCAGGAAGGGGTTATATTTCTTCTCCTCGCCAATGGTCGAGGGCTCGGGGTCCTTGCCCTTTTTCGCCAGTTTCGTAACGTCTCCGAGCTTCTTCTTCGCGTCCTTGTTTTTGGGATCGACGTCGGCGGCGAACCTCAGGTTCGCCTCGGCGTAATCGTGCCCCGGCCAGACGCGCGTATCGTCGGGGAGCGTCATTATCTTCGTCTCTATAGTGTTAAAGAGGTCCTCGGCGACGCCGCCGTGTTTCAGATTCCCTACTCCGGCCAGGAAGAGTGTGTCGCCGGTGAACGCCTCGCCGTCCATGAGAAGAAGTATGTGCTCCGGGGTGTGTCCCGGGGCGTAAACCACTTTAATCTCCTGCTCGCCGAATTTAACCGCCTCGCCGTCCTCGACCGTGGCGCTCCTCGGCGAGACGAGGCCAAACCCGAGCGGATGTACGAGTATCTTCCCCAGGGTAACTTTGATGACAGGATCGTTCCCGAGTATGTGATCCGGGTGGCAGTGCGTATCTATCACGTACTTGACGCTGAGCCCGCGGTCTCTTATGTAATTGAGAACCGGCACCGGGTCGTTCGGGTCTATGACTATGCAGTCGGACGTTTTCGTGCACCATACGACGTAGCTGTAGTTGTTGTCGCTATGCTCCGATTTAATCCTTCCAATCCCGTATCCTTCTCCGCTGAATGTCTCCACTTTTTCCTTTACCTCCATGTGCCGGGGCGCCCGGCCGGTTTATTGAGAACTGTTAATTATGCCACAAAACCGGCAAAATTTTCCCGTTTGGGTAAAATATATGCCTATGACGGAATCGGGTCAGGATATCGAGAATCTGAACGGCCCCGGAAGGAGCGTCCTTCCCGGGCGCCTGCTCTTCGCCGCGGCCGTAATTTCCTTCTTTTCGCTGGCCGTTATATCCGCCGGCTGCAACAAGAAACCCGAATACATTCCCGGAAGCAGCGTCCAGGGCTACAGGGCCCCTATATACAGGATACTTTTTTCCCCCCTGGCGTACGACGGACGGCTTGTCGCCGTCGAGGGCATCGTGAACAGGCTCGAAATCGACACCGAGCACCCGGAAGGGCCCACGACCTTTTTCAGGCTTATAGACCTCAAGGGTAATTACATAAACGTCGAAATGCCCGGGACGTGGGATCTCGAAGACGACGACTATATAGTCGTCGGCGGTATCTACAGGAAAAACGGGAGCTACGTAGAAGCCGAGCAGTACGAAAGAATCGTCCTGGAACAGGACAAAAAAGACGAGGAAATAAAAAAACGGGATAACTGGCCTTAAAGTTTCCTTCCCGGCGGGGCGCTTTGACAACCTGACGGTGAATGGGTAACTTCTTTATTTTATTCAATATATGCGGGGTATATAATGAGTTTTGTCAAGGGACTAAAGTGTAAGGAATGCGGGGAAGAATACCCCAAGGAGCCGCTTCACGTCTGTGAGACGTGCTTCGGTCCCCTCGAAGCGGCCTACAACTACGACGAGATAAAAAAGGTTCTCACTCGTGACGTGATCGAAAAGCGTGACAGGAATATATGGAGGTACAGGGAGCTACTGCCCGTCGACGCCGACCCGGCCGTAGGGAGGAGCGTCGGGTACACGCCCCTCATAAAGGCGGACAACCTCGCCCGCGTCCTCGGCGTAAAAGAGATATACGTCAAGAACGACGGGGTCTGCTACCCCACTCTTTCCTTTAAGGACAGGGTCGTTTCCGTCGCGCTCTCGAAGGCCAAGGAGTTCGGGTTCGAAACGGCGGCGTGCGCCTCCACGGGGAACCTCGCCAACGCAGTCGCGGCGCTTTCCATAGAGGGCGGCCTCGAGAGCTTCATATTCATTCCCTATAACCTCGAGCAGGCGAAGATAATCGGAACCACCGTCTACGGGGCGAACCTCGTAGGGGTAAAGGGGGCGTACGACGACGTCAACAGGCTCTGCAGCGAGGTCGCAGGGAAGTACGGCTGGGGATTCGTCAACATCAACCTCCGCCCGTATTACTCCGAGGGCTCGAAGTCGCTCGCGTTCGAGATGATGGAGCAGCTCGGCTGGCAGGCGCCCGGGCACGTCGTCGTGCCCATGGCCAGCGGCTCGCTCCTGACGAAGGTCTGGAAGGCCATAAAGGAGTTCGAGCTCCTGGGGATAATCCCCGAAAACGGCACGAAGATCTACGGCGCACAGGCGACGGGATGCTCGCCGATCACGACCGCGCTCAAGAACGAGTGGGAGATATTCAAGCCCGTTAAGCCCGACACGATAGCCAAGTCCCTCGCGATAGGGACGCCTGCCGACGGGTTTTACGCGATGAGCGTGATGAAAGAGAGCGGGGGCTGGGGCGAAGACGCCTCGGACGCCGAGATAATAGCCGGCATAAAGCTCCTCGCCGAGACGGAAGGCATCTTTACGGAAACGGCCGGCGGCGTTACGATGGCCGTGACGAGGAAGCTCGTCGAGCAGGGGGTCCTGCCCAAAAACGAAACCATAGTAATGTGCATCACAGGTAACGGGCTCAAGACGCAGGAAGCCATAGCCGACAGCGTTTCACGCCCCTACATAATCGAGGCTCAGCTCGAGGAATTCGAGGAGCTGTATTCGAAAATAAAGAACCAGGAAGAAAAAGGAGGTACGCAAGATGCCCTCAGTTCGCATACCAACCCCGCTTAGGAAGCTCACCGCCGACAAGGACGAGGTTTCCATAAGCGCCGCAAACGTGAATGAGCTGATCGAGACCCTGGAGTCGCAGTTCCCCGGAATAAAGAACAGGCTCTGCGACGAGTCCGGAAACCTCAGGAGGTTCATCAACCTCTACGTCAACAACGAAGACATCAGGTTTCTAAACGGCAAGGAAACTTCTCTCAAGGAAGAAGACGTCGTGTCCATTATCCCCGCGATAGCGGGCGGCCGCGCGTAATCCCTCACCGCGAGGGTTTCTCGTTAAACGTAACCACACCGCGGCCGGTATTTTCTACACTGCCGCCGGCCGGCGGGATTGTTGTGTTCGGATTATTTGTTGATAAGCTCCTGGAGCCTGGAGATGAACCTTTTCGCCATGGGGACGTTCTCTTCCTCGCTCGCCCTCGCGAATTCTTCCAGTAACAGTTTCTGTGTCCGGCTGAGCTTTACGGGGACCTCGACGTGTATGTCGATGTAGAGGTCGCCCGCCCCCCTGCCTTCGAGCCTCGGAACGCCCCTGCCCTTCATCCTGAAAGTCTGCCCCGACTGCGTTCCCGCCGGGATTGCCATCGTGCTCTTCCCGCCCGGAACTGGTATCTCTATCTCGTCGCCGAGGGCGGCCTGAACAAAGCTTATGGGCACCGTGCAGTGAAGGTCGTCGCCGTCGCGCCGGAAGAGCGGGTGCTCGTCGACGTGAACGTCTATGTAGAGGTCGCCGTTCGCGCCGGCCTTCCGGCCCGCATCGCCCTCGCCCCTCATCCTCAGCCGTGCGCCGTCCGAGATGCCCGCCGGCACCTTTACGGTTATGTCGTGCTCGATAATCGCGTATCCGAGGCTGCTGCATTCGATGCAGCCCCTGACGGTACGCCTTCCCGACCCCCCGCACGTGGGGCATGTGCGCCTTACGGTGAAAAGGCCCTGCGAGTACCGGAGCTCGCCACGCCCGCCGCACGACTGGCACGGGATGTCGCCCCCGGGGGCGGCGCCGCTGCCGTCGCACTCGGGGCATTCCGTCCGCCTGGGGACTTTTATCGTCTTCTCGCATCCCGTGAGCGACTCGTCGAAGGTGAGGTCTATCGAATACCTGAGGTCGTTCCCCCTCCGGGATTTCTCCCTCGCGGCGCCGCTGAAAACCTCGTTGAAGAGGTCGCCGAATATGTCGCCGAAACCGGCTTCGAAGTCGAATTCCGTGAAGAGCCCCTCGGACGATATGTGCCCGAAGCTGTCGTACCGGGCCCTCTTGTCGGGGTTACTCAAAACCTGGTAGGCCTCATTTATGACCTTGAACCTCTCCTCGCATTCGCGGCTGCCGGGGTTTCTGTCAGGGTGCCATTCGAAGGCCAGGCGCTTATACGACCGTTTTATCTCGTCGGTCGTGGCGCTGCGCTCGACCTCGAGAATCTCGTAATAATCTATAGTGCTCATAAGAGTAATATAATACCCGTCTCGGGGAGGCTATTCGTTTTCGTTAAAGGCTTCGGAGTAGCTCTCGTGCCGGGAGTATATGACTTCGGCGAATTTATAGGATGCGTTCTTGAGGCGGTCGAGCATGTCCTTTACATAGGCGTAATCGTCGCTTTCGAGCGACTCCCTCATATCCCTTACCGATCCCTCTATATGCTCCCTGAGCTCGGGGTCGATCTTGTCGCTGTAGGAATCCAGGGTTTTCTTCACGGAATATAAAAGCCCCTCGGCCTCGTTCTTCAAAACCGCGAGGTCGCGTTTTCTCTTGTCTGCGTCGCTGCTTTCCCTGCTCTCTTCTATGATCTTGTGTATCTCGCTGTCCGAGAGGCCGCCCGAGGTGACGACGTTTATCGCCTGCTTCTTCCCGGTCCCGAGGTCCTTCGCCGAGACGTGCAGTATGCCGTCCGCGTCCACTTCGAACGATACCTCGATCTGCGGCATGCCCCTCGGCGCGGGCGGGATGCCGATTAGGTTGAAGTTGGCGAGCGAGATGTTGTCGTCCACCATCTCCCTTTCGCCCTGGAGGACGTGTATGCCGACGAAGTCCTGGTTGTCGAAGGCGGTCGTAAATACCCGGCTCCGCTTCGTGGGGATAGTGGTGTTTCTTTCGATGATTTTGGTGAAGAGCCCGCCCTTGGTTTCGACGCCGAGCGAAAGCGGCACGACGTCCAGGAGAAGAACCTCGTCCACCTTGCCTTCGAGGACCCCGCCCTGCACCGCGGCCCCTATGGCGACTACCTCTTCTGGATTTATCCTCGTCTGCGGCTCTTTCTTGAATATCTCCCTCACCTTCCCCTGGATCCTCGGCATTCTCGTCATGCCGCCGACGAGGACGACCTCGTCTATCTGCGAGACGTCGAGCCGCGAGTCCTCTATAGCCTGCCTGCACGGTATTTCGAGCCTGTCGATAAGGTCCGAAACAAGCTCCTCGAATTCGGGCCTCGTGATTTTGTAGTTAAGGTGCTTCGGCCCCGCTTGGTCGACAGCGATAAACGGGAGGTTTATGACCGTTTCCTCGACGGACGACAGCTCGTGCTTGGCCTTCTCGCAGGTCTCTCTTATGCGCTGAAGGGCCATCTTGTCCTCGCGGAGGTCGATGTCGTGCTGCTTCCGGAAATCCTCTAAGACGAGCTCGACGAGCTTCTGGTCGAAATCGTCGCCGCCGAGGAACGTGTCCCCGCTCGTGGACTTCACCTCGAAGACGCCGTTCGCAATCTCGAGAATCGTTATGTCGAACGTGCCCCCGCCGAGGTCGAATACCGCTATCCTCTTGTCGCCGATCTTGTCGAACCCGTAGGCGAGCGCGGCCGCCGTGGGCTCGTTGATTATTCTCCTGACGTTAAGACCGGCTATCCTGCCGGCGTCTTTCGTCGCCTGGCGCTGGAGGTCGTTAAAGTGCGCGGGCACCGTTATTACGGCGTCCGTCACCTCGTACCCGAGGTATTCCTCGGCCACCTGCTTCATCTTCGAAAGGACTATGGAGGAGATTTCCTGCGGGCTGTAAGTGCGGGAGTTTATATTTATCCAGGCGTCGCCCGAGTCGTTGGGGACTATGCTGTAGGGGGCGAAGTCCACCGCCTTTGCCACCTCGGGCGCGTCGCAGCGCCGGCCGATGAGTCTCTTGACCCCGAATATCGTGGTAGTCGGGTTTACGACCCCCTGCCTTTTGGCGACCGCTCCCGCGAACTTCGAGTTATCTTCCGTGAACGCCACGACCGACGGCGTTACCCTGCTCCCCTCCTCGTTGGGGATTACGACCGGGCTCCCGCCCTCGATTATCGCGACGCAGGAGTTGGTCGTACCGAGGTCTATTCCTACTATAGCCATATGATTGTGTTGCGTGCGGACTTATCCTTCGTCGGTAAGGTCGAATATCCCGCTGGAATTGCCGCCGTCCCCTCCATTGTTTTTATCTGCCGGGGAGCCATTATCCCGCGGCTCCCCCCCGCCCTTCGATACGGAAACAAGCGCCGGCCGGAGAAGCCTGTCTTTCAGCGTATAACCGCGCAGCATCTCCGAAATTATGCGCCCGGATTCGACGTCCGCGGAATCGACGCGCTCTATGGCCTGGTGAACCCTCGGGTCGAACTCCAGCCCGCGCTCGGCCGGCACGGGCTCGACGCCGAATTTTTCGAGCAGGCTCAGGAACTGCTTGTGAACGAGCCTGACGCCCTCGAGGACCGCTTTCGTATCTTTCTCGGGCCCCTCGCCGTGCGAAAGCGCCCTCTCCAGATTGTCGAGCACGTTAAGAAGAGCCTTTATCAGCTCCTCGTTTCCATAAGTGATAATATCGGCCTTTTCCTTGGCCAGCCTCTTTTTATAGTTTTCGAAATCAGCCGCGAGCCTGATATATCTCTGGTAGAGCTCTTTGTAATTTTTGTCGTCCCCGACCTCGGCGCGGACATCCTCCGCCCCTTCGTTCGTCTCGTCCTCTTCGCTGATCTCGATCTGTCCTGTCTTGTCCTTCTTGTCTTCGGAATTCATCATTGTCTCCTGATGTTAAATCACATGTAATGCGTAAAAATTTATGATAATTATACTCCGGTTAAGCGCGATAGTTAAGCTTTTGTATGAAATATGAGTTTATTAAGTCCAGACCTACGCAAAATATAATAATCGGCCGGGGGTTTGTCAACGAGGCGCCGGGCAGCGCCCGTCGGGCCTTTCCGGTGACCCCGCGATCAGGCAAGAAGCCCGTATGCGACCCCTTCCAGGAGCCCTGCGTCGCTTACGACCATCTCGCCGACGGAGAACCTGTCAAGGGTTTTGAGGACCACCTCCGTCCCCGAAACTATAAGATCCTCCCGCCCCTTTTCGAGCCCCGGAATGGCGGCCCTTTCCGCCCTGGGCGTGCAAAGTATCCTGTCCAGGATATTGACTATTCCGTCCCGCGTGAGCGTGTAGTTATTTACGAGGTTCGCGTCGTATTTTACAAGGTCGAGCTCGACCGCGGCAAGGCTCGTCGGCGTGCCGGCCGTGCCTATGACCGTAAGCCACTCGCCGCCCGCGGGGAACCCGGAAAGCCCCTCTGACAGGGTCTTTTCTATATGCGCGCCGAGTGCCGAGAGAGCGGCTTCTGATTCCTTTTCCTCCGAAAGGAAGCGCTCCGTAAGGCAGACGACGCCGAGCCGCGTGCTCGTGAGGTTCGTCACGGCCCCTTCTTTTACGTATATGTATTCCGTGCTGCCGCCGCCGATATCGAATATGAGGCAGTCGGGCGTGTCGAATGTGACGGATTTCATGACCCCGCTGACTGTCAGAAGGGCCTCTTCTTCTCCCGATATTACCTCGACGGGGAGGCCCGTCTGCGATTTCACCAGGTTCACGAAATCGAGCCCGTTCCGGGATTCCCTTACCATGCTCGTCGCCACCGCCCGCATCTTCTCGACGCCGAGGTCGCGTATTATCTCGGAAAATCCCGAGAGGGCCTTGAGCGATCTTTCTATCGCCCCCGGCTTTATGAGCCTCGTTCCGTTGCCCGAGCCCTCGCCGAGCCGCGTTATCTCGCGCCCTACGTAGAGCTTATGAAGCGAATCCCCCTCCTCGCCCGGCTCTGTGACGAGGAGCCTGAATGTGTTCGTCCCTATGTCTATGGAAGCTATTCTCATTGGCGTATGCTCAATTTTACAGCTATTCGGCGTCCCGGGTGAGGGAGCATGAAAAATTCCCGCTCGCCTCACCGGGCGGTTTTGGATATGACAAGATTTATACCACGAAATGCGGCTAAATAAAGCGATATTAGCGCGGCCCGGGAAAAGCCGCCCGAAGGGGGCATTCCGTTTCCGTCCGCACACCGGGGCCGTATATAGCGCCCTTGAGCGCGAGCGGCCCGTTCAATGCCCGGCGTGCGCCTCTGCCGTAACGGCCTGCTCCTTTTCTATTATCTTCGACGCGATATGATCCGGGAGCTCCTCGTAATGAGAGAAATCCATCGAGAACGTCCCGCGCCCGCTCGTTATGGCCCTGAGGTCGGGTGCGTACGTCAGAACCTCCGCCATCGGTATGAGCGCGCGTATGATATTCGTGCCGGAAAGCGAATCGAACCCGGATACCTTTCCCCTCCGGGCGTTGACGTCGCCTATGACGTCACCCATGCATTCGTCCGGTATCGTTATCTCCATCTTCATTACCGGCTCTAAAAGCACGGGCGAGGCGTCTTCCATCGCCTTCCTGAATCCCATGGAGCCCGCGATCTGAAACGCCATGTCCGAGGAATCCACTGTGTGGTACTTCCCGTCGAAGAGCGTCAGCTTCACGTCCACCACCGGGTAGCCGGCGAGTACGCCCTTCTTCATCGAATCGACGACGCCCTTCTCGACGGACGGGATGAAGTTCTTCGGTATAGCGCCGCCGACGATGTTGTTGACGAACTCGAACCCGCCGCCCCGCGGGAGAGGCTCGATTTCGACCCAGGCGTCCCCGTACTGCCCCTTTCCGCCTGTCTGCTTGATGTACTTGCCCTCGGCCTTGGCCCTGCCGCGTATGGTTTCCCTGTAGGGGACGCGCGGCGTCTTGAGCTCGACGTTAACGCCGTACGTATCCCTGAGCTTGTTCACCGTAGCCTCGACGTGAGACTGCCCTGTCCCCGAAAGCAGGAACTCCTTCGTCTCTTCGTCTATCCTGTAATGTATCGTCGGGTCCTCTTCGTGGATTCGGGCGAGTGACGGCATGAGCTTGTCCTCGTCGTTCCTCGTCCTGGCCTCGATCGCGTAGGACAGAACCGCCGCCGGAAGAGGCACCGAGGGTATTATCATTTGATGGGCCTCGTCCGTCAGCGTGTCGCCCGTCGAGGCGTCCTTGAGCTTGTTTACGGCCGCTATGTCTCCGCACGAAGCCGGGCTCAGCGGGAATTCCTTCTTCCCGAGGAGCCTGTGGAAATGGCCGAGCTTTTCCTTGTTCCCCTTTGTCGCGTTATAAGCCCCGCCGTCGCCGTTGAGTGTACCCGAATACACCCTGAAAACGCTTATCTTGCCCGCGTACGGGTCCGAAATGGTCTTGAATACGTACGCCGAGAACGGCCCCTTTTCCCCAGGGGCGATTTCCGTCTCGCCTCCTTCGGGGAGTATCCCCTTCATCGGCTTTCTTTCGAGCGGGGACGGCATGTATCTCGTAATTGCGCCCGAGAGGACGTTCAGGCCGACGAGTCCCGTCGCCGAGCCGAAGAACACCGGCACGACGCGCCCGTCGAGGATGCCCTCGTGCAGGAGGCTCGTTATCCTGTCCTCGTCCACAGGCTCGCCGTCGAGATACTTTTCGAGAAGGTCGTCGTCGAGCTCGGCGACGGTCTCTATAATCTCCTCCCTCGCTGCCGCGGCGGCGTCCATCATGTCGTCCGGAACGGGTATCTCCCGGGCCGCGCCCGTCCCGTCGTAGGCGTACGCCTTCATGTCGACGAGATCGACCAGTCCCTTGAAGTCGTGCTGTCCGCCTATCGGGAGCGTGAGCGGTATGACCTTCACACCGGCGAGCTCCTTCGCGACGGCGCGTACCGTCGCCTCGTAGCTCGTGTTCTCCCTGTCGAGCTTGTTGACGAAGACCATGGAGGGCAGCCCGCCCGCTATGTCCCAGTATTTTTTTAACTGCAGCCCGGATTCGGCGCTGCCTACGGCGCCCGCGACGAGCACGACGCCGTCGACCGCCCTTACGGCGTTTTCGGCTTCGTACAGAAAATTTAAGAACCCGGGTGTATCTATGAGGTTTACCAGGTGGCTCCTGGTTTCGTAGAAGGTAATGTGGGAGTTAATGGACATCTTGCGGTGCTTTTCTTCCGGTTCGTAGTCCAGCACCGAAGACCCGTCGTCGACCTTGCCGAGCTTGTCGGTAGCGCCGTGGGTGTAGAGTATAGCTTCAGCCAGAGATGTTTTACCGGCTCCGTGGGGTGCGACGAGCGCGATATTCCTTATACAGTCTCTACTGTACTCCTTCATGTGGAGTTACCTCCTTAATCTGTTATTGACGGCAATCCTTGTCAACTTGTTCGTCTCCTCTACAGATAAACTCCGGTAAATTCCGGTTTTAAGGTGAACGTGTTCCGATTTACCCGACGAAAGGCCTAGTTCTTGTTGTACTTCTTCCTGAACCTTTCTACCCTGCCCTTCGCTTCCGCAGCCCTTTCCTTGCCTGTGTAAAACGTGTGACAGTTCGAGCAAACTTCCACCGTGAAGTCTTCAAAACGCGTCGATTTCGTGTTGTATACCGCTCCGCAAGAGCAGCTTATGGTGACATCTTTATACTCCGGATGTATATCCGCCTTCATTTACAGCCTCCTGTTTAGTGAATACGTAGGGTATGATGAATTAAATTAAGCCCCTGTCTATTAATAGTAAATTAACATTTAAATGGCGGTTCAGCAAGTAGAACAGGCCCCGGAAAAGCAAAAAAGGCAGCCAATATCAGCCGCCTTTTTCGCGTTAGGCGGTGTTAACCGCCGTAAATCCGGTTTTTGTTCTTATTTTTCGGTGAATTCGGCGTCTATAACGTCGTCGCCGTCATCCTTCGGGCCCTCGTCCCGGGCGCCCTCTTCGGGCCCGGAAGCCCCGGGCTCGGCGCCGTCTCCGCCCGGCTCCTGCGCACCGCCCTCGGCCTGCTGCTTGTACATCAGCTCGGCGAGTTTGTGCGAGGCCTTGGTTATCTTGTCCGTGGCCGCCGCTATGGCGTCCGCGTCGCTGCCCTTTATGGCGCTGCGCCCTTCCTCGAGCGCCTCTTCGAGCTCTTTCCTGTCGGACTCTTCGAGCTTGTTTTCGAATTCCTTAAAGCTCTTCTCCGTCCTGTATATAAGCTCGTCGAGCTTGTTGCGGTTCTCCACGAGCTCGTGGCGCTTCTTGTCCTCCTCGGACTTCTCCTCGGCGTCGCGCACCATCCTGTCGACCTCGTCCTTGGCGAGCCCGCTCGATGCCTCTACCCTGACCTTCTGCTCCTTGCCCGAGGCCATGTCCTTGGCCGAGACGTGGAGTATGCCGTCGGCGTCCGTGTCGAACGTGACCTCGATCTGGGGCACGCCTCTCGATGCGGGCGGCAGGCCGTCGAGTATGAACCTCGCGAGCGTCCTGTTGTCGCCCGCCATCTGCCTTTCGCCCTGGAGGACGTGTATCTCTACGGACGTCTGGTTGTCTTCGGCCGTCGTGAACACCTGGCTCTTCTTCGTCGGTATCGTGGTGTTCCTCTCGATTATCTTCGTCATGACTCCGCCAAGGGTCTCGATACCGAGCGAGAGCGGGGTGACGTCCAGAAGAAGAACGTCCCTCACTTCTCCGCCGAGGACCGCACCCTGAATCGCCGCGCCCATGGCCACGACCTCGTCGGGGTTTATGCCCTTGTGGGGCTCCCTTCCGAAGAAGTCCGTAACCACCTTCTGTACGAGCGGTATCCTGATGGAGCCGCCGACGAGTATGACTTCGCTGATGTCCGAAGCCTTGAGCCCGGCGTCCTTGAGCGCCTGCTTGCAGGGCTCGAGCGTTCCCTTGACCTTGTCCTCGATGAGCTGCTCGAACTTCGAGCGCGTGATCTTCATAACGAGGTGCTTGGGCCCCGTCGCGTCCGCGGTTATGAACGGCAGGTTGACTTCCGTCTCCAGAGTGTTCGAAAGCTCTATCTTCGCCTTCTCGGCCTCCTGGCGGAGCCTCTGGAGCGCCATCTTGTCGTTCCCGAGGTCGATGCCGGAATCCTTTTTGAATTCGGCGATTATATATTCCATGAGTATCCTGTCGAGGTCGTCTCCGCCGAGGTGCGTGTCGCCGTTCGTGGACTTGACCTCTATGACGTTGTCGCCGACTTCGAGAATCGATATGTCGAACGTTCCTCCGCCGAGGTCGTACACCGCTATGGTGCCCTCGTTCTTCTTGTCGAACCCGTACGAAAGCGCAGCCGCCGTGGGCTCGTTTATGATTCGTTTCACTTCGAGCCCGGCTATCTTGCCGGCGTCCTTGGTCGCCTGGCGCTGGCTGTCGTTAAAGTATGCGGGCACCGTGATGACGGCTTCCTTCACTTCCGCGCCGAGGTAATCCTCGGCCGCCTTCTTGAGCTTCATCAGCACGTGCGAGGAAATCTGGGGCGGGGAATACTGCTTGCCCATCGCCTCGACCCACGCGTCGCCGTTCTTCGCCTTGACCACCTTGTAAGGGAGTCTCTTGGCCTCGTCCTCGACCTCGTCGTAGCGCCGTCCCATGAGCCTCTTTACGGAGAAGATCGTGTTCTCCGGGTTCACGACGGCCTGCCTCTTGGCAGGCCCGCCCACGAGTATTTCGCCGTCCTTCGTGAAGGCGACGACGGAGGGCGTCGTACGAGCCCCTTCCTCGTTAATGATAACCTTGGGCTCGCCGCCTTCGACTATCGCCACGACCGAGTTGGTCGTTCCGAGGTCGATACCTATAATTTTTCCGCCTGTTGCCATTATGTTTACTACCTCCTGTACTTTTTATGTTCGTTTCAGTCGACGGAAGCGCGCCCCACTTCCCCTGAATCTATGGAGCTTTCTACTTCGCCCTTTAGTTTCTTTAGAGCCTGCACCTCTATCTGGCGCACCCGTTCCTTGGATATTCCGAGCTCCTCGCCGAGCTCGCGGAGCTTGCCCTGCGGGCTGGAAAGATACCTGCTTTCTATGACGCGCTTCTCGCGCGGCGAGAGCTTCGTCAGGCCCTCTTCGAGCCCCCTCTGCGCAAGGACGTTCGTCTCGATGTTCACGAGGACGTCTTCCTGCGAGGGGCCTTCCACGGCCAGCGTGTCGACGTATGTTATCGAGTTGTCGTCGGTGACGGTGGAGTCCAGCGAAAAGTCCCTTGCCGCCGTCCTAAGCTCCATGTCTATGACGTCCTTCTCCCTTACGCCGAAGAGCTTGGCCACCTTGCCTGCGTCCTCTTCGGAGAGGGTTCCGCCGTCCAGATGAAGCTGCCGCCTGGCCCTTCCTATTTTATGGAAGAGCTTCCTTTCGGCCTGTGTCGTGCCGATCTTCACCTGGCTCCAGAACTTCATGATGTGGTTCTGTATGCCCGCACGTATCCACCACACCGCGTAGGATATGAGCCTGTAGCCCCTGTGCGGGTTGAATTTCTTTACGGCTTTCATGAGCCCGAGAGTGCCTTCCTGAACGAGATCCGTCAAAGGGAATCCGTACGACGCATATTCCGACGCTATCTTCACGACGAATCTCAGGTTGGACACTATGAGCTGGTTTGCAGCTTCGAGGTCCTTGTCTTCATAGTACCTCAAGGCAAGGGCATGTTCCTCGTCCCTGCTCAGAACCGGGTATTTCTCGATTTCCCTGAGAAATATTCCCATCGGCTCTCTAACTGCTATGGCATTCGTCAATTTTCATACCTCCTTTTGGAAAACTAATCATCATCCGGGAAATGTCAAGGGGGAGGAGGCATTATGGTAGATACAAAAATTTAGTGAGTTATCAAGGTGTTAGACGCTAATTGCTGATGTATTTCTTATGATTTGGACGGATAAAGCCTCAAAAGGCCCGTTTTTCGGTCAAAACGGGCCGCGGGCTTTAATTTTTACCGTTAGACGCCGGCCGCTTCCACGACCCTGGCCGCGGCTTCCCGCATGTCGCCGCCGGTGATGATATTGAGGCCGGATTCGGAAAGCATCTTCCTTCCGAGCTCGACGTTGGTCCCTTCGAGCCTTACGACGAGGGGCACCTGTATGCCGACTTCCCTGGCCGCCGCGATTATGCCCTCGGCTATGGTGTCGCATTTCATGATGCCGCCGAATATGTTGACGAATATCGCCTTTACGTTCGGGTCGCTCAGGATCATCTTGAAGGCCTGGGTGACCTGCTCGGTGCTGGCGCCGCCGCCCACGTCGAGGAAGTTCGCCGGCTCGCCGCCGTGGTACTTGATGATGTCCATCGTCGCCATGGCGAGCCCCGCGCCGTTTACGAGGCAGCCTATGTTGCCGTCGAGCTTGACGTAGCTGATGCTCCACTTCTTGGCCTCGAGCTCGGTCGGGTCCTCTTCGTCCGGGTCGTGATACTTTTCGATGTCGGGATGCCTGAAAAGGGCGTTGTCGTCGAAATTCATCTTCGCGTCGAGTGCGATGAGGTCGCCCGACTTGGTGAGTATGAGCGGGTTTATCTCGGCGAGGGAGCAGTCCTTGTCGGTGAAGAGCTGGTAGAGGGCGGATACGAACTTCACGGCCTTGCCGACGCTCTTTCCCTCGAGCCCGAGGAAGTAAGCGATCTTCCTGCACTGAAAGGGCTGGAGCCCGACTACGGGGTCTATATATTCCTTGAGTATCTTTTCGGGGTGTGTGCGGGCGATCTCTTCGATTTCGACGCCCCCTTCGCGGCTGGCCATTATAACTATCTCTTCCTTCGACCTGTCTATAACCATCCCGAGGTAAAATTCCTTGTCTATATCGGAGGCCTCTTCGACGAGGACCTTCTTCACCAGCTTGCCGTCGGGGCCTGTCTGGTGCGTGACGAGTATCATTCCGATTATTTCGGAGGCTATTTCCTTAACCTGGTCGAGCAGGCTCGCGAGCTTTACGCCCCCGCCCTTGCCCCTTCCGCCGGCGTGAATCTGCGCCTTGATTACGAACTTTCCGGAGTTTAAATCCTGCGCTATCTGGTGCGCTTCTTCTTCGTTAAACGCGACTTTCCCCGTCGGCGTCGCCGCGCCGTAGAGGGATAACAGTTCCTTTGCCTGATACTCGTGTATGTTCACTTCGTAAATCCTCCTTAATAAAAAAAGCGCCTTCGCCGGTTACTGCTTCGAATTTCCCCTGAACTTGTTTATGAGCCACTGGAGCGGGTCGAAGTATGCGTCGACCACCCTCTCCTTGAGCGGGATGATTGCGTTGTCGGTGATGTGTATGTGCTCCGGGCAGACTTCGGTGCAGCACTTCGTGATGTTGCAGTACCCGACGCCGGCGTCCGTCCTGAGGTATGCCCTCCTGTCGTCCGTGTCGAGCGGATGCATTTCGAGCTCGGCTATCTTGATGAGCATTCTCGGGCCTGCGAACGCGTCTTTTTTGTCGTGGTTCCTGAGAATGTGGCAGACATTCTGGCAGAGGAAGCACTCTATGCATTTTCTGAATTCCTGGCTCCTCTCGACATCCTCCTGGTACATGATCCACTTCGTGTCCTTGGCCGGCTTGAAGGGCGGTATGGTCTTTCTGACCTTGTAGTTCCACGAGACGTCGGTGACGAGGTCTTTTATTATCGGGAAGCTCTTTATGGGATATACGGTAACGGGTTTATCGAGCGGGAGCGAATCCATGCGGGTCTTGCAGGTGAGCTTGGGCATGCCGTTTATCTCGGCGCTGCACGAGCCGCACTTGGCCGCCTTGCAGTTCCACCTTACGGCGAGGTCGCCGTCGTAGTTGGCCTGTATGAAGTGTATCGCGTCGAGGACAACCATCCCCTCCTCAACGGGCACATCGTATTCTACTTCCCCGCCGCCGCTGGAGTCCCCGCGGTATACCCTCATCTTGGCTGTGGCCATATTATTTATAACCTCCCTCTACTATTTTCCTTAGCTCCTCCGGCATCTGCGGAAGCGGAGAAGTCCCTATCTGCATTTCGCCGTTGCCGTCTACCGATATAACCGAATTCACCTTGCCCCAAACCTCGTCGTTATACTTGGGGAAGTCCACCCTGCTGTGCGCTCCCCTGCTCTCTTCCCTCTGAAGCGCACACTTGGCTATTGCTTCGGAGACTATGAGCATGGACTTCAAGTCCTTGCAGAGGTGCCAGCCCGGGTTGTACATCCGCGAGCCCTCGATCTTGAGGTCCGAAGCCCTTTCCTTCAGCACCTGGAGCTCGTCGAGTCCTTCCTGGAGCTTTTCCTTCGTGCGGAAAACGCCGACGAACTTGCCCATCGTTTCCTGGAGGGCCTGGTGTATGGTGTAGGGGTTTTCGCCCTCTTCGCTCTCGAACGGCCTTAACATCTCCTCCGCCGCGAGCTCGAGGTCCTTGTCGTCTATTTTAAGTGCATTGTCCTTGATTTCGTTCGCGTACTCCGCGGCGCCCATGCCGGCCCTCATGCCGAAAACGAGAAGGTCCGAGAGCGAGTTTCCGCCGAGCCTGTTCGCCCCGTGCATACCGCCGGCTACCTCGCCCGCGGCGAAAAGCCCGGGGACGGTCGTTCCGGTCGTGTCGGCGTCAACCCTTACGCCGCCCATGATGTAGTGCGTCGTCGGGAAGACTTCCATCGGCTCCTTCGTGATGTCGATGAGCGCGAACTCCATAAACTGGTGATACATGCTCGGGAGCTTCTTCTTGACGTAGTCCGCCCCCCTGTGAGCGATGTTGAGGAAAGCGCCGCCGTGGGGCGAGCCCCTCCCTTCCATGACCTCGGTGTATATGGACCTCGCGACGACGTCCCTCGTCGAAAGCTCCATCCTCTCGGGGTCGTACTTTTCCATGAACCTCTCGCCGTTACGGTTGGTGAGGATGCCGCCCTCACCGCGAACGGCCTCGGTGACGAGGATGCCCCTTACGCTCGGCGGCCAAACCATGCCCGTCGGGTGGAACTGCAGGAACTCCATGTCTATGAGCTCGGCCCCGGCCTCGTAGGCCAGCGCCTGCCCGTCGCCGGTGTACTCCCAGGAATTGGAAGTCACCTTGTAGGACTTTCCTACCCCGCCCGTGGCGAGCACAATGGCCTTCGTCTTGAAGAGAACGAACCTGCCGCTCTCCCTCCAGTAGCCGAAGGCGCCGGAAATCCTCTCGCCGTCCTTTAAGAGGTGAGTAATAGTGCATTCCATGTATACGTCGATGCCGGAATGTATGCCCTTGTCCTGGAGGGTTCTTATCATTTCGAGACCGGTGCGGTCGCCGACGTGTGCGAGCCTCTTCCAGGTGTGTCCGCCGAAGGCGCGCTGCATTATCTTGCCGTCCTTCGTCCTGTCGAAAAGCGCGCCCCAGTGCTCAAGCTCCTTCACCCTGTCGGGGGCTTCCTGTGCGTGGAGCTGGGCCATGCGCCAGTTGTTGAGCAGCTTTCCGCCGTGCATCGTGTCGTGGAAGTGGGTCTTCCAGTTGTCCTGCGCATCGACGTTGGCCAGAGCGGCCGCGACGCCGCCCTCGGCCATGACGGTGTGCGCCTTTCCGAGAAGGGACTTGCATACGAGCCCTACCGACGCCCCTCTGGCCGATGCCTCTATAGCCGCCCTCAGCCCCGCTCCCCCGGCGCCTATGACGATTACGTCATGTGTATGTGTTTCGATTTCCATCTTTTGTTACCTCTTATATGATCCTGATGTCTGTGATGACTCCCTTGGCAAGGAGGAAAACGTAAAGGTCCGCGAGAGCTACGCTGAACAGGCTCACCCAGGCCCAGAACATGTGATGCTCGTTCCACACGCTGATCCTCCCCCAAATCCGGAAGCGCGTCGGGCACTTCGAAAACACGTCGAGCTTCCCCCCTACGAGATGGCGGAAGGAATGGCAGGAGAACGAGTACATGCTGAGAAAGGCGGCATTCAGGACAAGAACTATCGTGCCTACCCCGATGCCGAACCCGTCTTCGAACTTGAATGCGTGAAGAGCGTCTATCCAGAGGAAAAGAAGTATTACGCTGGCGGCGTAAAAGAAATAACGGTGCAGGTTCTGCAGGATGAAAGGAAACTTCGTTTCCCCGACGTATGTGCCTTCCTTGGCGAGCGGGCGCACCGCGCAGCCGGGAGGCGCCATGAAGAACGACCTGTAATACGCCTTCCTGTAGTAGTAACAGGTCGCCCTGAACCCGAGCGGGGCCCAGAGTATGAGAAGCGCCGGCGAAAGCGGCCACCACGATGCCAGAAGATACGGGGAGTAGAACGGGGAGAGGTAGGGCTCGACGAGAAAATCGGCGTTCGAGAACGCACGCCACGTCGAATAAAGACCGAAAACCGTGAGAATCGTCGCCGTCACAAGCGGCGCAGCCCACCATGCGTCCTTACGCATGGTAATCGAGCTTTGAGCAGTTCCATTCGCCATCTCTATGTCTCCTAACTTGCCTCTAATCTTATTCTTATTGGTTGCACGGGGTTGCCGTCATCGATTCGGGGAAAATCGGTGCGTGTAATATTATATGAATGCCCCGGGCTAGTCAAGGATTCCACCCGCCAGCCCGGGGCCGATTTTAGCTTCAGTTTTTGGAAGTCTTGTCGATGTGGTCGCAGAGCTCTTTCACGTGGCTCGCGGAAATCTTTATTTCTTCCTTTTCCTTGTCCGAGAGCTCTACCTGAAATATCTCCTCGACGCCCTTTCTGCCGAGCTTTACCGGGAGGCCGACGAAGGTGTTATCGACGCCGTATTCGCCTTCGGCGAGAACGCAGCACGGGAGGATCTTCTTCTTGTCCCTGAGTATCGCCTCGACCATCTCGACCGCCGATGCTGCAGGCGCATAGAAGGCGCTTCCCGTCTTTAAGAGGGCGACAATTTCGCCGCCTCCGCCGCGTGTCCTCTTGACGATCGCCTCGAGCCTGTCCGCCGGGATGAGCTCCGTCACCGGTACGCCGGCCACGGTCGTGCATCGCGTGAGCGGCACCATGTCGTCGCCGTGCCCGCCGAGGACGAACGCGTGGATGTTCTCGACGGATACGCCGAGCTCCATTCCGATAAACGACCTGAACCTCGCGGCGTCGAGCACCCCCGCCATACCCATTACACGCTCCTTCGGGAATCCGCTGACTTTATGTGCGACGTAGACCATCGCGTCCAGGGGGTTCGTGACGAGTATCAGTATCGCGTTCGGCGACTTGGCCGCTACGTTCTTCGTGACTTCCGTAACGATTGCGGTGTTGGTCGCGATGAGGTCGTCCCTGCTCATTCCGGGCTTTCTCGGTATGCCTGAGGTGATGACGACGACGTCCGAGCCCGCCGTCTCTTCGTAGCCGTTCGTGCCCGTGATGTTCACGTCGTAACCGTAAACCGGGTTCATTTCCATCATGTCGAGCGCCTTCCCCTGCGGCATTCCTTCCACGATGTCGACGAGGACGACGTCGCCGAGCTCCTGCTGCGCGAGCATGAGCGCTGTCGTTGCGCCAACGTTTCCGGCGCCTATAACTGAAATCTTCGGTCTGCTCATTTAACCACTCCTTACACGTATTATTGTATTTCTTATCGATTTCGTAATTTTCGGGGATTTTAGTTCGCTTCCGGTACCGCCTCGCGGGGGGTTCAGGTGAATTTCCCCCGCCCTTGCCTTGTTCGTAAGTCTGTTATTTTTCGACCCTGTCCATGTTGGCCGCTATAGCCTTGCCGAATTCGGAGCATTTTAAAAGCTTGGCCCCTTCGAGCTGGCGCTCGAGGTCGTACGTTACCGTTTTGTCGAGAATCGTAAGCTCCATGGCCTTTACGATAAGGTCGGCCGCTTCCTGCCAGCCGAGGTATTCGAACATCATGACGCCCGAGAGTATGACGGAGCTCGGGTTAATCTTGTCCTGCCCTGCGTACTTGGGCGCGGTGCCGTGGGTCGCCTCGAAGAGCGCGAGGTAATCGCCTATGTTGCCGCCGGGGGCCATTCCGAGCCCGCCTACCTGCGCGGCGCAGGCGTCGGAGAGATAGTCGCCGTTTAAGTTGGACGTGGCGATGACGTTGTACTCCCTCGTCCTCGTGAGAATCTGCTGGAGCATGTTGTCGGCGATCCTGTCGTTTATCACGACCTTCCCCGCGGGGGCCTTGCCGCCGAACTTGTCCCAGAGGTCGTCCTCCGTTACCACTCCGTCGGCGAACTCCTCCCTGGCCACCTCGTAGCTCCAGTCCCTGAAAGCGCCCTCGGTGAACTTCATGATGTTCCCCTTGTGCACTATGGTGACCGTCTCTATTCCCTTGTCTATGGCGTGCTTTATGGCCTTTCTCATGAGCCTCTTCGTTCCGAAGGGGCTTATGGGCTTTATTCCTATGCCCGAGCCTTCCCTTATGTTGACCCCGTATTTTTCGACTAGGTAGTTTCTTATATCGGTCGCCTCTTTAGAGCCGCTCTGCCATTCTATGCCCGAATAGACGTCCTCCGTGTTCTCGCGGAAGATTATCATGTCCATGTCCTCGGGCTTTTTTATGGGCGAGGGCGTGCCCTTTATATACTTGACGGGCCTTACGCATGCGTAGAGGTCGAGTATCTGCCGGAGCGCGACGTTAAGGCTCCTTATGCCGCCTCCTATAGGGGTGGTGAGAGGGCCTTTTATAGAAACTACGTATTCCCTGAGGTCCTCTATCGTTTCGTCGGGGAGCCATTCGCCCTTTTCCTTAAAGGCCTTTTCCCCCGTAAGCACTTCGTGCCAGGTTACCTTCCTTTTTCCGCCGTAAGCCTTCTCGACGGCGGCGTCGAATACTATCTGTGACGCATTCCATATGTCGGGTCCAGTGCCGTCTCCCTCTATGAAGGGGATGATGGGATTGTCCGGCACGATTAGTCTGTCGCTGGCTGTATCTATCTGAATTTTCTCACCCGAAGCGGGTTTGCGGGATGACATTGTTGAAACTCCTATATAAAAAATTTGGTCTGAAATATAAATAAAAATCGAGCGGAATTCAACTTTCGGCGGGCTCGCCGTCCCCTTAGCACTAAAATTACGCAGGTTTCCGGCGCAGCCCGTATTGGCTGATTACCACTGCTTCTCAAAGGCCCGTCCCCCCGGGGGGGACGGGTTGTTACGACTTCATCATCTGGCGGAGGACCGTCTGCAGAATTCCTCCGTTCTTGTAATACTCGACTTCGACGGGGCTGTCGAGGCGGCACGTCACGTGGAAATCAAAGCTGTCGCCGTCGGGCTTGGTAACCTTCACGGTTATGTCCTTGCCCGGCGCGAGCCCCTCGGTTATGCCGCCTATGTCGTAGCGCTCGTAACCCGTAAGGCCATAGGTGTCCTTGCTTTCCCCGGCCTTGAACTGGAGCGGGAGAACGCCCATGCCGACGAGGTTGCTCCTGTGAATCCTCTCGTAGCTCTCGGCTATGACGGCCCTGACCCCGAGAAGGACGGTGCCCTTGGCCGCCCAGTCGCGGGAGCTCCCCGTGCCGTATTCCTTCCCGCCGATGACGACGAGCGGGAGCCCTTCCTCCTGGTATTTCATCGAGGCGTCGAATATCGACATCTGCTCCCCCGAGGGGACGTGCTTCGTATACCCGCCCTCGACGCCGTCGAGCATCTGGTTTCTTATCCTTATGTTCGCGAACGTGCCGCGTATCATGACCTCGTGGTTTCCGCGGCGCGAGCCGAAGCTGTTAAAGTCCCTCTGCTCGACCCCGTGCCCGATGAGGTATTTCCCCGCCGGGCCGTCCTTCGGTATGGAGCCCGCGGGGGATATGTGGTCCGTCGTTATGGAATCGCCCAGGAGCGCCAGCGCGTATGCGCCCTCGATGTCGCCCGTTTTCGGGAGCTCGAGCTTGAACGTCTCGAAGAACGTGGGGTTCTGTATGTACGTCGAGGACTTGTCCCATTTATAGAGGTTCCCCTCGGGGACGTCGAGGCTCTTCCACGTGTCGTCGCCGTCGAAAACGGACTTGTACTGCGCCCTGAATATCTCGGGGTTGAGCACGCTGTTGACGGTGTCCTTGATCTCCTTTTGCGTGGGCCATATGTCCTTCAGGAATACGGGCTCGCCGTCCCTGCCCGTTCCTATCGGCTGGCTGTAGACGTCTATGTCCACCGTGCCCGCGAGGGCGAAAGCCACGACGAGCGGCGGCGAGGCGAGGTAGGCGAATTTCACGAGCGGGTGCACCCTTCCCTCGAAGTTCCTGTTCCCGCTCAGCACCGCGGCGCATGTAAGGTCGTTCGCCTTTATGCCCTCTTCAACCGGTGCGGGAAGCGGGCCGCTGTTGCCGATGCACGTCGTGCAGCCGTACCCGACGAGGTCGAATCCGAGCTCGTCCAGGTAGGGCGTAAGGCCCGCGGCGTCGAGGTAGTCCGTAACGACCCTCGACCCGGGGGCGAGGCTGGTCTTTACCGTCGGCTTAACGGTAAGCCCCTTCTCGACGGCCTTCTTGGCAACGAGCCCCGAGCCGACCATGACGGACGGGTTCGAGGTGTTGGTGCAGCTCGTAATGGCCGCGATCACGACCGAGCCGTTTCCCAGCTCTGCCTCCTTGCCGTCTTCCATAGTTATGGCGACCTTCTTGCCTATGCCCTTTCCTTCGGGGTCGTTCGTCTTCGTTTTAAGCACGTTCTCGTATGATTCTTTAAGATCCTTGAGCGGCACCCTGTCCTGCGGGCGGCTCGGCCCGGCCATCGAAGGCTGGACAGTCGATATGTCGAGCTCTAAAGTGTCTGTGTATACAGGGTCGGGCGTGTCGTCCGTCCTGAAGAGGCCTTGTTCTTTCGTATATGCCTCTACGAGCTCGACGAGCTTCCGGTCCCTGCCGGTGATTTTAAGATAAGTGAGCGTTTCTTCGTCCACGGGGAAGAAGCCCATCGTCGCGCCGTACTCGGGGGCCATGTTCGCGATTGTCGCCTTGTCCGAGAGCGCCAATTGCGAAAGCCCCGGGCCGTAGAACTCGACGAACTTCCCGACGACGCCCTTTTTCCTCAGCATCTCTGTGACCGTGAGAACGAGGTCCGTAGCCGTCACTCCCTCGGCGAGCTGGCCGTGGAGCTTGAATCCGACCACTTCCGGCACCAGCATGTAGAGCGGCTGGCCGAGCATACAGGCCTCGGCTTCGATGCCGCCTACGCCCCATCCGAGAACGCTGAGCCCGTTTATCATCGTCGTGTGCGAGTCCGTGCCGACGAGCGTGTCCGGAAAGGCCAGCGTCTCGCCGTTCACGACCCTCGATCCGACGACGCTCGCCAGGCATTCGAGATTGACCTGGTGCACTATGCCCGTGCCCGGGGGGACGACCCTGAAGTTGTCGAACGCCTTCTGGGCCCACCTTAAAAACGCGTACCTCTCGCCGTTCCGCTCGTATTCGCGCTCTACGTTAAGCGTAAACGCCCTGTCGCTCGCGAAGTAATCGACCTGCACCGAGTGGTCGATGACGAGGTCCACGGGGACTATCGGGTTGATCTTGTCCGGGTCTCCTCCGAGCCTGTTGACTACCGTCCTCATGGCCGCGAGGTCTACGACGCAGGGCACTCCCGTAAAGTCCTGCAGAATGACGCGCGCGGGGCAGTAGGGTATCTCCTCGGCAGTTTCGCTGTTCGGGTTCCACGACGCGAGCGCTTTTAAGTGCCCGTCGTGGATTATGTCGCCGTCGTAGTTCCTGGCGACGTTCTCGAGGAGTATCTTTATAGACACGGGAAGGCGCGAAATATCCACCCCCAGGCGGGCCTCGACGGCCTTTAGGGAATAGTATTTTACGTCGCCCGAGCTGGTTTTTAGCGTAGAAACCGCTTTCAGGTCATCTCTTATTTCATTCATACAAATTCTCCTTAGCTTATAGATGGTTAAAAGGAAGGTTCTCCCCAATCATTGTACAGTTGAATGGGGACAAATCAAGCGTATGGGCCGCATTTCCCGAGCCCCCGGGGGGCGGTAGCGGCCCGTGATTTCAATCTATTTTCCTGAATATGAGCGAGGCGTTTGTCCCGCCGAATCCGAAAGAATTGCTGAGGATCGTCCTTATCGAGGCCTCCCGAGCCTCGTTGGGAACGTAGTCGAGATCGCATTCCGGGTCGGGGAATTCGTAGTTTATCGTGGGCGGCAGTATGCCGTTCTCGAGCGCGAGCACGCTGAACGCCGCCTCGACGGCGCCGGCCGCGCCTAGGAGATGCCCCGTCATGGACTTGGTCGAGCTTACCGGGATCCTGTACGCCCTTTCGCCGAAGACGGCTTTAATCGCGTTAGTCTCGTTGGCGTCGTTAAGGGGCGTGGACGTGCCGTGGGCGTTTATGTAGTCGATCTCGTCCGGGTTGACCTCGCCGTCCTTGAGCGCCGCCTTCATGCACCTCTCGGGCCCGTCGAGTGACGGCGCCGTGATGTGGCTCGCGTCGCTGCTCATGCCGTAGCCGACTATCTCGGCGTATATATGGGCGCCCCTCTTCTTCGCGGATTCGAGCTCTTCCAGGATAAGCATCCCTGCCCCCTCGCCTATGATGAAGCCGTCACGCTCCCTGTCGAACGGGCGCGAGGCCTTCGCGGGCTCGTCGTTACGCGTCGAGAGCGCCCTCATGGCGTTAAACCCGGCGAAGGTGAGCGGTATCACGGGGGCTTCCGTGCCGCCCGCGAACATGGCGTCCGCCTCGCCGTTACGTATCGCCTGGGCCGCGTAGCCTATGGCGTGCGCGCTCGCGGCGCATGCCGTGGTCGTGCAGCAGTTAGGCCCCCTGGCGTTAAAGAATATCGACACGTATCCCGCGGCCATGTTGTTGATGATGTTGGTTATGAAAAAGGGCGAAAGGCGTCCCGGCCCCTTTGCGTGCATCGTGAGCACGGTGTTGACGTACGTCTCCATGCCGCCGATGCCCGATCCGATTATCGTGCCCATCCTGGGCGAGAGCTCTTCGGTTATCTCGAGGCCCGAGTCCTCGATGGCGAACTTCGCCGCCGTGACCGCGTACTGTATGAAAGTATCGGTCTTTCTCGCCTCCTTGGCGTTCATGTAGAGCTCGGGATCGAAGCCGTTTATCTCGGCCGCTATCTGGGTCTTGTGCTCGGTCGGGTCGAACTTCGTGATCCTGTGCACCCCCGAGCGCCCCTCGCAAACGGCCTGCCACGTGGCGTCGTTCCCTATGCCGACAGGGGTCACAAGGCCTATGCCCGTAACCGCTACCCTTCTTCTCATTACTTTTTGCGCTCCAGTATAAAGTTTACTGCATCCTGAACCGTTATTATGGATTCCGCGTCCTCATCGGATATCTCGAGGCCGAACTCATCCTCCATCGACATTATAAGCTCGACGAGATCGAGCGAGTCCGCTCCGAGATCCTCTATAAAAGAAGATTCCGGTGCGATTTCATCTTCGGTCTTTCCGAGCTGGCTTGCGACCATCTCCTTGACCTTGGCGAGTATTTCCTGTTCCTGAGCCATTTCAAATACCTCCTTTCGAGTTCGATTTTTATGTATAGATACCGCCGTTAACCCTTAAAACCTCCCCCGTGATGTACGACGCCTCGTCGGACGCGAGGAACGATACTACTCCCGCCACGTCCTCCGGCGAGCCGAACCTCTGGAGGGGGATTTTATCTATGTACTGCTTTCTTATCTCTTCCGTAAGGTTTTGCGTGATGTCCGTTTCTATGAAGCCGGGGCTGACGGCGTTCACGGTTATCGCCCTCGACGCCAGCTCCCTGGCGGCGGCCTTCGTGAATCCGATTATCCCTGCCTTGGAGGCCGCGTAGTTGGTCTGCCCCGAATTCCCCATTTCGCCGACGACGGAGGTGAGGTTGATTATCCTTCCGTACCTCTGCTTTATCATTATCCTCGCCACGGCCTTCGTGCAGTTGAATACGCCGTTGAGGTTAGTGGTCATGACGTTGTCCCAGTCCTCTTTTTTCATGCGGACTATGAGGGTGTCCTGCGTGATGCCGGCGTTGTTTACGAGTATGTGTATACCGCCGAGCTCGGTTACGAGGTTTTCGATTTCTTCCTGTACGGTGTCGAAATCGGAGACGTCGAAACCGCTCACCCTGGCGTGTCCTCCCGCCTTTTCGATCGATGAGACTACATCCTCCGCTGCTTCGCGGTTTTTGGCGTAATTGACCACGACGTATGCGCCTTCCGCCGCGAGTCTGAGCGCTATCGCTCTCCCTATGCCCCTCGAGCCCCCGGTCACGAGCGCTACCTTTTGCTCATTTTCTGCCATTTTTGAGTGACTCCAGTTGTGCTGTATTTTCGATGTTGCTGATTTCCATGTTCGAGAGCGTTCTCCTGATAAGCCCCGAAAGGACGTTCCCGGGGCCGATCTCTATAAACCTCGTCGCCCCTTCCCTTCCGAGGGTCTCCACCGATTCGTACCATCTCACGGGGCTCGTCACCTGCCGTACGAGTATGTCCATCGTCTTCCCCGGGTCGTTGTTAACCGCGGCGTCACAGTTTATCACAATCGGGGCCGACATCGGAGAAAAATTTATCTCCGAAAGCGTTTCGGCGAGCCTTTCGGCCGCGGGCTTCATGAGCGCGCAGTGGAAAGGCGCGCTCACGTCGAGGGGCACCACCCTTCTCGCGCCCTTTGCCCTGGCCGCTTCGGACGCAGCCGCAACGGCCTCCCTGTTGCCGGATATGACCGTCTGCCCCGGGGCGTTCATATTGGCCGGGCTTACTATGAATCTGTCGCCCGATGCCTGCCTGCATATATCTTCCACGTCCTCTATATCTAGCCCGAGGACGGCCGACATGGCCCCTACCCCGACCGGCACGGCTTCCTGCATGTACTCGCCCCGCTTTCTGACGACCCTTACGGCGTCCGCGAAGTCCATCCCACCGTTGGCCACGAGGGCCGAATACTCGCCGAGGCTGTGACCGGCCACGAAGTCCGGCTCAAGGCCGGTCTCCTGCCCGAGGACCCTCAGGCATGCGACGCTGGCGGTCAGAATCGCCGGCTGTGCGTTGGCCGTGAGCGAGAGCTCTTCCTGCGGCGATTCGAAGCACAGCTTCGCCATGTCGATGCCGAGCGCTTCTCCCGCCTCGTCGAAGGCTTCCCTTGCGGCGCTGAAGCCGTCGTATAGCTCCTTGCACATGCCCACGTACTGGGAGCCCTGTCCGGGGAACACGAATGCGATCATGTAGACCTTATTCCTTTACGGCCGCTGCCGTCAGGGCTGAATCTCTTCCTGCTTCTCTTTTATGAACGTCCTGCCCTTGTGGAAGCCACAGCTCGGACACGCCCTGTGCGGCGGCTTGTGCTCGCCGCAGTTCCGGCATACGGATACGCCGGGAGCAGCTATCTTGTAGTGGGTTCTGTTCTTTCTGGATCTGGACTTGGAGTGTTTTCTTTTTGGCAGTCCCATAATCTATATCTCCCTTACCTTCTCAAAGTTTAAATTTTTCGAGCCTCGCAAACCTCGGGTCTTTCCATTTCTTGCTGCACTCGCACGTTTCGCGGTTTAGGTTCGTGCCGCATTCGGGGCAAAGCCCCCTGCAGTCGTCCCGGCATATCACCTTCACCGGGAGCGATACGGCTATAAGCTCCCTGAGATAATCCCCGAGGTCTACGTCCTCTCCCCTGTACGTTTCGTGTTCGAGATCGTCGTCGTCTTCCACCTTTTCGGACGGCGAAAGTATAAGCCTAATCTCCGGGCTTATGTCAAGCCGCACCGGCTCGAGACAAAGCGCGCAGGGGGCCTCTATCGTAAAAGAGACGTTGCCCAGGACGGACACTTCCCTAAGCACCTTCGTCAGCTCGATATCGACGTCGATATCGGAGACGAGCCTCATTTCTTCGTTGCCCGACCAGAGCTCGGGGATATTATCCAGCCACCGGGGGTCTCTGTGTGTTTCAATGTGTAGACCCTCGTCCCCAATATCCGATACCCTGATTTTCATTGCCCGAACTCGCCGAAGAAAACTACCTCGAATTTAACGGAACTAAATAATAATACAAGATAATCCATTTGCAAGTTAAGGATAACCGGCGTCAGACGAGGTGGCAGGCGACCATGTGTCCTCCGCCCGCGTCGCGGAGCCCGGGCTCTTCCCGGCTGCACCTCTCTACTGCTATCGGGCAGCGCGGATGAAAGGCGCATCCGCCCGGCGGATTGATCGGGCTGGGTACGTCGCCCTTGAGGACGGTCGCCTCCCTTTTGCGCGTCGGGTCCGCCACGGGGACGGAGGAAATGAGTATTTTCGTGTACGGATGGAGGGGGTTGTCGTAGAGCTCTTTACTCTTTGCGAGCTCGATTATCTTGCCGAGGTACATGACGGCGACCCTGTCGCTTATGTGCTTTACGACACGGAGGTCGTGGGATATGAAAAGATAAGTCAGGCCGAATCTTTCCTGCAGCTCTATGAAGAGGTTTATTATCTGCGCCTGCACCGAAACGTCCAGCGCCGATATGGGCTCGTCGCACACGATGAAGTCCGGCCGGAGCGCGATCGCCCGGGCTATGGCTATCCTCTGCCTCTGCCCGCCCGAGAATTCGTGCGGGTAGCGCGAGAGGGCGTCTTCCCTGAGGCCGACCGTCCGCATCGTTTCCCTGACGGCGGCCCTCCTCTCCGCATTCGAGGAGACGCCGTGTATGACGAGCCCCTCGGACACGATGTCCTCGACCTTCATCCTGGGGTTGAGCGAGCCGTACGGGTCCTGGAAGACTATCTGCATACGCTTCCTCACGGGGCGCATGCCCGAGGTCGAAAGGTTCGTGATGTCCCTGTCCTCGAAGATTATCTCGCCCTCGGTAGGCTCGTGGAGCTTTATGATGGTCTTCCCGAGGGTCGTCTTTCCGCAGCCGCTCTCGCCGACGAGCCCCACCGTCTCGCCGCGCGCGACCGTAAGGTCCACGCCGTCCACGGCCTTCACGTAGTTGGTCACCCTCGAAAGTATCCCCGAGGTTATGGGGAAATATTTTTTGAGGCTGCTTACCTTTAGAAGTTCTTTCATTCTTCGATCACACCTTGAGCTCGACGTCGTCCGCCCTCCAGCACGCCGAGAGATGCCCCGGGGCGTGCTCCGCGAGTGGCGGCTCCTCCACCCTGCACTTGTCTATGACGAGCGGGCAGCGGTCCTGGAACCTGCATCCCGGCGGGAAGTCGCCCGGGCTCGGCACGACGCCCGGTATGGCGTCGAGCTTTTCCTTACTGTCCCTGAGGTCGGGTATCGAATGCAGGAGCCCGACCGTGTAGGGGTGCTTCGGGGCGGCGAAGAGGTCTTCGGTCGAGGCGTCCTCGACGACCTTCCCGGCGTACATTACGTACACCTTGTCGGCCACCTCGGCGACTATGCCGAGGTCGTGCGTAATCAGCAGCACGGCCATCCCCATCTTCACGCGGAGGTCGTCTATCAGCTCCAGTATCCCGGCCTGTATCGTCACGTCGAGCGCGGTCGTCGGCTCGTCCGCTATCAGCACCTCGGGGCTGCACGCGAGCGCCATCGCTATCATCACCCTCTGCGACATCCCGCCGCTCATCTCGTGGGGGTAGTTCTTCATGCGCCTCTCGGGCGCGGGAATGCCGACGAGCTTAAGTAGCTCGACGACCCTTTGCCTTTCCTCGCGCTTCGAGATTTTAAGGTGCGTCCGGAGCGCCTCGCCTATCTGGTCGCCGACGGTGAAAACGGGGTTGAGCGAGCTTATAGGCTCCTGGAATATCATCGATATCCTGTTCCCGCGGACGGAGCGCATGTCCCTTTCGCTGTACTCGAGGAGGTTCCCGTCGTCGAATATGACCTTCCCGGAGTCTATGCTGCCCGGGGGCTCGGGTATGAGACGCATGACCGAAAGCGCCGTCACGGTCTTTCCGCAGCCGCTCTCACCGACGACGCCTATGATCTTCCCCTTCGGCACCGTCAGCGAAACGCCGCTTACGACCTCGAGCTTTTTACCCCTCGACGAGAATGAAACCCTGAGATCCCTTATTTCGAGCGCGCTGTTCATTGTTTGTCTTCGCTTCGTCTCCTTCCTCCCGGCGCCGTTAAGGCCGCACGGCAAGGGTCAACCGTCACCCGTGAATTTCGGATCGATAGCGTTACGGAATCCTTCGCCCAGGAGGTTAAAAGCCGTCACAGTTAAAAATATAGCCGCGCCGGGGAATAGGACAAGCCACCACGCGAAATCGACGTACCTCTGCGACTGCGAGAGTATGTCGCCCCAGCTCGGGTCGGGCGGCGGCACGCCGAACCCCAAAAAGCTGAGCGCCGACTCGACGAGTATCGCGCCCGCTATGCCGAAGGTGCAGTCCACGAGCACCGGGGCGAGAGCGTTAGGGAGCATGTGCTTCGTCATAACCCGGGCGTCGTTCCCGCCGAGGGCTATGGCCGCGTCCACGTATCCGTACTTCCGGAGCCGGAGGAACTCGCCCCTTATGAGCCTCGCGACGCCCGTCCAGCTCGTAACGCCTATCACAATCATGATGTTGTATATGCTCGGGTCCCTGAAGGCGAGAATAGTCAGTATCAAAAAGAAGACGGGGAACGTCATCATCACCTCGAAAAGCCGCGAGACGATGAAGTCCGTCTTCCCGCCGTAATATCCCGCTATGCCGCCCAGTATGATTCCTATGATGGCCGATATGCCGACGGCTATGAATCCTATCGAAAGCGATATCCTGGCCCCGTGTATCATCCGCGAGAGAACGTCCCTCCCCCTGTCGTCCGTCCCGAAATAGTGCTCGGGCGACGGCGGGTTCAGAATCGAGAGGAGGTCGTTCTCCGTCGGGCTGTACCTGACGGGCGGAAAGATAGCGAAGTCCCCCTCGGGCAGCTCCTTCGCGAGGTCCTTGAAATCCGTCTGGAAAAATTCGGGGTAATGGAAGAGGACGGGGAAATAATATTCCCCCTCGTACTTCAGCACTATGGGCCTGCTCCCGGCGAGGAAGTCCTGGAACACGGCTATGAAGAAAAGCAGGATTATGATAACGAGGGCCGCCAGGGCGAACCTGTCGCGCTTGAATTTCTCCCAGACGCTCCCCCAGAATCCGGGGCTCTTCGGCTCGCTCAACGCCTTCCCCCGAAGCTTATCCTCGGGTCGACGAGGACGTATACGATGTCCGATACGAGGATGCCGAGAAGGGTGAGAAAGGCCGATATAGTGGCGATGGCCATTATCATCGGGTAGTCCCTCGCGAGGACCGACTCGAACCCGAGCTGCCCTATGCCCGGTATGGAGAATATCGTCTCGATTATTACGCTCCCGCCTATCATCGCCGGCAGTATCCCTGCGAGTATGGTGATAATCGGGATGAGCGCGTTACGGAGCGCGTGACGCAGAATAACCCTGGACGGCGGAAGCCCCTTCGCCGTCGCGGTCCTGACGAAATCCTCCCTCAGCACTTCTAGCAGGCTCCCCTTCTGGAACCTCGAAAGGTATGCGAAGCTCCCGTACGTGAGGCAGAACACGGGAAGGACGATATGCCAGAGGAAATCGAGGGCCTTCTTGTAAAACGGGTAGGTCTCGGCCCCGGGCGACAGTATCCCGTAGACGGGGAAGACGTTCCAGTACTCCCCTCCACCGAGGAAGAAGATCAGTATCATCGCCATCCAGAAGCTCGGTATCGAATACAGTATGAAGAGGAAGAACGTGCTCGAGCGCTCCATGAACGATCCCGTCCTGACGGCGGAGTACACCCCGAGCGGGATGGCTACGAGGTATATAATAAATATGGATAATATATTGAGGGTGATGGTTATGGGCAGGCGCTCGGCTATCTTGTCGATGACGGGCCTGTGGTCCTTGTAGGACCTCCCGAAGTCGAGCGTCGCTATCTGCTTGAGCCATATCCAGTAGCGCTCGTATATGGGCTTGTCGAGCCCGTAGAGCTTCTTCGTCTCCTCGACTATCTGCTGCGTAATGGCCTCGGACTTTATCCCCTCATCGAGCTGGAGCTTCCTCTCGACGGGGTTTCCGGGCGCGAGCTGGATTATGAAGAACGTAATGACGGTGATACCCAGCATAGTGGGTATGAGTAGCAAAAGCCGCTTTATTAAATAATCTCTCATGTCCGGGTCAAAGGGAATTGTATGCGTTTAAACCGTACAGCTTCGGCATATAGAATACAATTATACTTATTCCCGGCCCGCCGGATATAGGGCTTTCGATATTCCGCACTAGGTTTTATAGTCGGCTCCACGCTCTACAGTCCGCCCGCACAATTCCCGCCGCGAGCCGCATGCGCCGGATGTGAGGCGGCTATTCCTTGTACTTCTGGAGCGGGAGCGGGACGTACCACTCGGTGGGCTCTATGCCGAGGGGGTATACCGTCACGTTCTCGAACCGCTTGTTCACGGCCACGGTGGCCTTCCGGCAGAAGAGAAACGTGTAGGGCTGCTCCTCGTGTATGATCTCCGAGAACTTTCTATAGAGCTCTATACGCTTGTCCCTGTCGAATTCCTTACGGGCCGTTTCGATCAGCCTGTCGACTTCCGCGTTTTTGAACCCTATGAAGTTAGAGCCCGATTCGGCCTGTGTCGAGCTCCATATCTGGTAGGGGTCGGATTCGATGCCCATGGACCATGCGAGGGTCACGGCGTCGAAGTTCCTCTCGTTGAGCCTCGTCGTGAAGACGGCCCACTCGGTCTTCCTGATGGTCATATCGATACCTATCCCGTCGAGCTCTTCCTTGAGGATCGTCGCTATCTTCTCGCCCGTCTCGGAGCCGCCAGGTATCAAAAACTCGAACGAGAACTTCACGCCGTCCTTGTCCCTTATGCCGTCGCCGTCGTGGTCCACCCACCCGGCCTCTTCGAGGAGCTTCCTCGCCGCAGCCGGGTCGTATGGAATCGGCTCGATGGATTTATCGTATTCCGGGCTGTTTATATAAAAGGGATTCGTTACTATGGCCCCGAGGCCGTACATTACCTTGTCCAGTATGAGCTCCCTGTTCACGAGATGCGTAAGCGCCGTCCTTACGCGCTTGTCGGCGAAGAAGGGCCTTTTCGAGTTCCATCCGATATAGCTGTAATTCGGCGTGAAGTAGCTGAACTTGTCGAAGTGCTTTTCGAAGTCGGGCGAGCTCGTCTGCTTCTCCCACTGTATGGGCGACAGGCTTGCGACGTCGAGCTCCTGGCGCTTAAGCACCTGGAGCGCCACGGAAGAGTCGGTGATAATCCTGAAGACTATGCGGTTAAGGTGCGGCTTCTCGCCCCAGTAGTCGGGGTTCTTTTCGAGGACGACCTCTCTGCCCGTAGTCCATTTTACGAATTTGAACGGCCCCGTGCCGACGGGGCTCCTGCCGGCGGGGTTCGTGTTGAAGTCCCCCTTCTCGAATATGTGCTTCGGGACTATGGGCATCCCGCCGCAGAATTCGAGCGCGAGAAAGTACGGCCTCGCGTACGTGAACTTCACCGTGTGGTCGTCTATAGCCTCGACGTCCCTTATCTCCTGGTAGTAGCTCCTTAATTGCGGCGCGTCCACCTTGGGGTTCATGATCGTCTTGTAGGAGAACACCACGTCGGCCGACGTGAAAGGAGTCCCGTCGTGCCACTTTACGCCCTGCCTTATCTTGAACGTGTACGTGAGCTTGTCCTCGGATATCTCCCACGACTCCGCAAGGAGCGGCTTTAACTCCAGCGTTTCGTTGTCGCGCTCGATGAGGGTCTCGTATACGTTGCCGCCGTTGATGACCCCTTCGTAGGCGTCCGTCGCGACGATCGGGTTAAGCGTGCCGGGCTCGGCGCCGAGGTGATAAATGAGCCAGTCCCCCTCGACGGGCTCACCCGCGGGGGAATTCGTCCCGGGGCTCCCGGACGCGGCAGAGCTGTTTTCGTTGGTAGTGGTCTTGTTTTCGCCGCCGCCCGACTTGCACGAAACGGCCGTGAGCGCGAGGAGTAAAAGCAGGGCTGTGTACAGGGGTGCGGTTCTCAAGGTTGTTCTCCTTCTCCGTTTTCTGTCGTATGCATTAATCGGACAGCTTCTTTACGAGCGGCGTGATCAGGTCCAGCGGGAGCGGAAAGACTATCGTCGAGCTCTTCTCGGACGCCATTTCCGACATCGTCTGGAGGTATCTCAATTGAAGAGCCATCGGGTTCTTCGACAGTATGTCCGACGCATCCGACAGCTTCGCCGCCGCCTGGTACTCGCCCTCGGCCGCGATTACCTTCGCCCGCCTTTCCCTTTCGGCCTCGGCCTGCCTCGCCATGGCGCGCTGCATCTCCTGCGGGAGGTCCACGTACTTCACCTCCACCAGCGTAACCTTTATACCCCAGGGGTCCGTCTGCTTGTCGAGGACTTCCTGGAGCTTCACGTTGAGCGTCTCTCTTTCGGCGAGGAGCTCGTCGAGCTCCACCTGGCCGAGTATGCTGCGGAGCGTCGTCTGCGCGAGCTGAGACGTAGCGTAGAGGTAATTTTCGACCTGTATGACGGCCTTTACGGGATCGACCACCCTGAAGTAAACGACTGCGTTCACCTTCACAGAAACGTTGTCCTTCGTGATGATGTCCTGCGGCGGGACGTCCATGGTGATGATCCTGAGGCTTATCTTTATCATCTTGTCCACCATCGGGATTATCCACTTGAAGCCGGGGCCTTTAGGGGCGACGATCCTCCCGAGCCTGAACACTACCCCCCTTTCGTACTCGTTAAGGATCCTGACACCCGATAGAATGAGTATCGCGATTATCGCTATGAATATTACGACCGGTGAAAACATGTGCGGGCCTCCTGTGAAAATTTGATCAAGCCTTTCTGACCTTGAGCCTAAAGCCTTCGAGGGCTTCCTCGACCCTTACCCTCTCGCCCTTCGCTATGGGCTCGTCGCTGACGGCGTCCCAGTACTCTCCGTTTATATACACCTTACCCGATGCGTGTATGTCGGATACCGCGTCGCCCGCCTCGCCCATGAGCCCTTCCATCCCCAGGCGCGGCGCGAGCCTCTGCGCCTTTATCAAATAGAATATAACGTATGCGAAGAAGATCCCGAACGCGAGCGTCGACGCTACGACCACGTCGAACCCTACCCTGACGTCCGACTCCGGGGTGTCGAAAAGAAGGAGCGCGCCGAGGGCGAAGCTGACGAGCCCCCCGACAGCCAGGAGCCCGTATCCCGTGACGTACACCTCGGCGATGAAGAGCGCTATCCCGAGGACGAGGAGCGCTATCCCGGCGTAATTGAACGGCAGCACCTGGAACGATACGAACCCCATCAGCAGGCACACCACGCCGGCCACGCCCGGGAATATAAGCCCCGGGTTATAGAATTCGAGCAGCAGCCCGAGCGAGCCCAGCGAAAGCAGGAGGAACGCTATATCGGGGGTGCTGATGATGTCTATGAATTTCTGCTTGGCCGTCATGCCCACGTCTCTCACGGGGACGTCTTTAGTCAGGAGAGTCCTCTCACCGCCCGAAACCTCGACCTTCCATCCGTTTATCGACGCGAGGAGCGCCGGGAGGTCCAGCGCTATAAGATCGATTACCTTCATTTCGAGGGCCTCGCTCGACGTTATGGAGTCGCTCTTCCTTACGGCCTCCTCGGCCCACTCGACGTTCCGTCCCCGCTCCTCGGCAATGCTCTCTATAAAAGACGAGGCGTAATTCTCGAGCTTCTCGCCCATTATGCCTTCGTTCGATTTATCTCCGGAAGAAGGCTCCTTTTCGCCGCCGGGCTTCTTGTCGCCCTCCGCCGGCTTCTCCCCGGGGCTTTCCTTCTTCTCTTCGCCCCCTCCGGGCCCGAGAGATACGGGGTGCGCCGCCCCGATGCTGGTCCCGGGGGCCATTGCGGCTATGTTCGCCGAAAGGGTTATGAAGACCCCCGCCGACGTCGCCGACGCGCCCCTGGGCGAAACGTACACGACTACCGGCACGGGGGAGTTCAATATCAGCTTCACTATCTCCTTGGTAGACGTCAAAAGGCCGCCCGGTGTGTCGAGGAGAATTACGAGGGCCTCGGCCGAGCCCGCCCCGGCCGTTTCGAGTCCCGTTCTTATGTAATCGAGCGTGGCGGGGTTTATCGTCCCGTTTATCTCGAGCACTATCACCTCTCCGGGCGTACGGCTTTCGGCGGGTGCGGATTCGTCCTTCTCCGGGGACGGACCCTGTGTGAGCGCCCGGCCGGCGAAAAAAACGAAAAAAGAAAGGATTATAAGCGACAGCGATACGGTTCTTATCATGGTAAAGGAGTAGAGACAAGTTTAGCCACAGTGCCCGTCAATCGCAAGGAAAGCCCCTTTCCGCAAAGCGCCCTCGGGCGCGTTTCCGGCGCTTGAATTTCTCGGGCCCCCGATTATAATTTCCCGCATGGCAAAACGTATCAAATACACTGAAAAAGAGCTTAAAGGGCCCGACAAGTTCGTTTCGACGGTCGTTGCGGGCTTCGACTATTTCGCCGACCATTCGAAAAAAATAGTGATCGGGGTCGTGGTTGTCATCGCCCTGATCGTCATCGGATACATAATCGCCGGGATGTCGGGCAAGAAGGGCGACATAGCCGGTGAGAGGTTCTCCGCCGCCGTCGCGCAGTATAACTCCGGGGCGAGCGAAGAAGCCCTTTCGGAGTTCGCAGCCATAAGGGACGAATATCCGAACACTCCGGCCGCTTCGCTTGCGGCCTACTACTCCGGCCTGATACAGTACGAGAACGGGAATTACGACGAAGCCGTCGCTATGCTCGACGCATACACCAATTCCAGGAACACGGAGCGCCTCCTGGTCCAGGCGGCCGTTTTAAAGAAAGGCATAGCACGCTACAGGCAGGGGAGATGGCAGGAGGCAATAGACTACCTCGAGATAATAAACGACGACCCGTCGAGCCCCTACGGCTCGCAGTCGAAGCTCCAGACCGCACTTTCATACGAGAAAATGGGGCAGCCTGAAAAGGCGAGTGAAATTTACCAGGGCCTCTACGGCACCGGGTTCGCTCCCCGGCCCGGCATCTCCGCCGTGAGCACGAACCCCGCGCCCGCGGAATAGTCCGTTCCAGCATATCCGTAGACGAAGGGAGCGGACGCTCCTTCGAAGATTACTGCGCTTCCCTGAGAAGCTTGGAGGATATCCATCCTTCGCCGCCGCCCGGCAGGACGACCTTTACCCAGCGTCCGCGGACCTCGCCGGTCGAGGCGAGTGTCTCCCCTCCCCCGACTTCCGTAACGACGTCGTATCCCATTCCCGGCCCGCTCCTGATGTTAGCGCCGGGCCCTGTCACCGTGTACATGGCTGCCGCGCCTGTGGCGGCGGAAGGCGTTTTCTCCGGTGCGGTTTCGGCTGCGGTCTCCGAGGGCTTCGCCGCGTCGCCGGATTTGACTCCGGCCGTCCCGGGCTGCGCTTTTTCCGGCGCGGGCGCGGCCGGGGCTTTTACCTCTGGCGCGGCCTGCCCGGCGGGCTTCTGCACGGCCAAAGGCGCTTTCGGCCGCTCGTTCGTGACGGCGGCCCTTTCCTCTTCGGCCTTCCGTTCTGCCGGCGCCTCTACGGGGGCTGTCACGGGGGCCTCGGCCTTCTTCCCGTTCGTATAGTCCTGTATGCCCCACGTCCTCATGAGCGCGTCGTAGAAAATGACGCCCAGTATGAGCCCCATGAAAAGAAGCACCGCGTTCATAACGTACGGGCTCTTGAACCCGGCCTGAGCGGCTTGCCCCGTCGGCTTAGCCGCCTTTACTTCTTTCTTCTCGGGCGCCTTTGTCGCCGGCTCTTCCGGCTTCTTTTCGGCCGGCGTCACAGTCGTCGTAATGTTGTCCACTGTCGGGTCGGGGCCTATGTAGTCGATCCTCGGCACGAACGCCGTCTCGGGGGCTTTCTCCCCGGGGGCGGGGGGAGGCGTAAACTCCTCCGGGGCGGCGGGCTCCGGTTCGGGGGCTTTTTCGGCCCGCGCTGTAGACAGGATGCCCATAAGCTCCTTTTCGAGCTCCCTGAGCCGCGTGTCGAGGTCGGTCTGTGACGCGCCGAGCTCGATGTTATAAATCGAGTAAATCGTATCGAGCTTTCCGAGATACTCTGTTTTCAGCTTTTCGAGGTCGGAGCCTATCTCGTCGAGATAGCTTTCGATGTCCTCCGTTATACCGAAAACATGATCCGGCACGGGCGGCCTTTCGGCGGGGGGCGCAAACGGGTCGCCCGGGGCGGCTCCCGGCTCCCCGGCCCGGGCCAGCTTCGCCTTCAGATCGTTAAGCCTTATCCTGTATCCGGCGGTGAAGGCTTCCATTCCCGCGGCCTGTGTGCGGAAGAGCTCTTTTGACTGTGAAATGAGGTTGAGCGTTTTAATAAGCCGGAGGAGCTCCAGCTCAAAATTCGCAGAAATCCTTCTGACGCTCTCCTGAGCGGTATCGTTTTCCATATCCCTTTCTCCGGGCCGCGAAGACCCGTAACAATTATATTACATTCGACTAAGAAATAAAGGAGGAAAAACGGAGAAACGTGCGTACTGACCGGGGGGCGCGGATCGCACGTGTATATGCGGAGGGCTCAGCAGGGTTTCATTCTGGATTTTAAAAGGTTCTTCAGCCTCTCCCTCACTTCGGGCGTGACGAAGGCCTGCTCCTTCATCTTCCCCGAGAGGTCGAGCATCCGCGCGTACGTATCGACGAACGCCTTACACTCCGGACACTCCCCCATGTGCTTTTCGAGCTCCCGGAGCGTCTTCAAGTCGAGCTCGTTGTCTATGTAATCCATGATGTTCTCTACCACGTCCCTGCATATGGCCATATTTGCTGCGATCTCCTTCTCTAACTGCCTGTATGTACCATTAGATGAAATAAAAGGCTCCGGGACTCGGATAACCTTATATCCGGGAATTTTATTATATATCCCGGACGCCCTTTTTTAAAGGCTCGGCCCGTTTTTACGGGTTTTGACGCAACCGGTTCAAAATAAAACCCGATACTGCTATAATTTCCGAGTACACTTTACTCGAAGCGGTGATGGGGCTTTCCGCCCGGGTATGTCGAATGCCGGGGCGCGATTCCCGCCGTGCCCCCGCCCCCCGGAAGCCGCTCCCAGGCCGCCAAAACCTGTCCGGAGGGATTTTATCCATGCAAGCGAAACCCCGTACGATCGGCGAGCTCAAGGCGAGCGAATACAGAGTCCTCTCGGTGAAGGACGAGATGCGGAAGAACCTCATACTGAAGCTCCGGAGCGGGGAAGAGCCCTTTTCCGGCATACTCGGCTACGAGGAAACGGTCTTGCCGCAGGTCGAAACGGCGGTGCTCGCCGGGCACGACCTCATATTCATCGGCGAGCGCGGTCAGGCCAAGTCGAGGCTCATACGGGCGCTCGTCAATCTCCTCGACGAGGAGATCCCGGTCGTGAAGGGCGGCGAGCTCAACGACAGCCCGTACGACCCGGTATCCCGCTCCAGCCGCAACCTCGTAAGCAAATACGGCGACGACACCGAGATCGAATGGATAGGGCGCGACTCGCGGTACAGCGAAAAGCTCGCGACCCCGGATGTTTCGGTGGCCGACCTCATCGGCGAGGTCGATCCTATAAAGGTCGCCGAGGGGCGCTACCTTTCAGACGAGCTCACGATACACTTCGGCCTCATCCCGCGCACTAACCGCGGCATATTCGCTATTAACGAGCTCCCGGATTTGGCTGAAAAAGTGCAGGTAGGCCTCTTCAACGTCATGGAGGAAAAGGACATACAGATAAAGGGCTACAAGATACGCCTCCCTCTCGACATCTGCATCGTCGCTACGGCCAACCCCGAGGACTACACCAACAGGGGCCGCATAATCACGCCGCTCAAGGACAGGTTCCAGGCCCAGATAGCTACCCACTACCCGAGGACGAGGGACGTCGAGATACTGATAATGGAGCAGGAAGCCGACGTCCCGGAAATAGACGGCTGCACTTACAGCGTGCCCTCGTTCATAAAGGAAATAGTCGCGGAGATATCGTTCCAGGCGCGCACCTCACCCGACATAAACCAGCGCTCGGGCGTCAGCGTAAGGACGACCATCGCAAACTACGAGAGCGTGATAGCCGCCTCGGGCAAGCGGGCGATAAGGCTCGGCGAAAGGGTCGTTTCGCCCCGGATCACGGACTTCCCGTCGATGATACCTTCGACCACCGGGAAGATAGAGCTCGAATACCTGGGCGAGGACGTTTCCGAATCCGGCGTCGTCGACAAGCTCATAAAGCGCGCGGTCAAGACGGTATTCGATTCCTATTTCCCCTCGCTCGACGTCATGGCCGACCTCGTAAAGAGCTTCGAAAAGGGCTACGTCGAGGTGGCCGACTACATGCATTCCGAGGAATACATGACCGGGCTCGGCGAGGTGCCGGGGCTCCGTACTTGCGTAGACATTCTCGGCGCGGGCGACTCGCCCGCCGAGATCGCGTCGGCGGTCGAATTCACTCTCGAAGGGCTCCATTTGAGCAACAAGCTCAACAAGGAAAACGTCGGCGGGAAGATGGTGTACAAATGACCCTCTACAGGTACAGACGGTGGGACGGCGCGCAGGAGGGGTTCGACGTCAGGACGGGCGACCTCTTCGAGGGGCTCTCCGACTACCTCATGGAAGGGTGGTCGCCCGACGAGGCGTACCAGTGGATACTGAAGCAGGGCATACGCGGCAAGGAATCTCGCATCATGGGGGTTGAAGACCTCCGCTCGCGTATATCGTCCTACAGGCAGGGCCTCTACGATTCCGCGAGCCTTAAGAACTCCCTCTCGGGCCTGAGGGACGAGCTCGCCGAGATCATCGGGAAGGAGCTCGAAAGCCTTGGGGAGAAGTTCCCCGAGGGCTCTGAAGAGCTGGGGCGGAGGGAAGAGTTCCTCAAGGGCCTCGAAGGAAGGCTCAGCCTCGCCATCGAAGCCCTTTCAGGTTACGACTTTACGGACGGGGAGGCGAAGATGCGCTACGACAGCCTCGCCGAAGTCCTCGAAGAGATCAAGAAGGCCGAGAGGTTCGTCAAGCGCTACGGCGAGAGGTTCACGGGCGGGAACGAGGTCGATTTCGAAGAGCTCCTCGATCTCATGGAACAGCTCGATAACCTGGAGCGCATGGAAAAGCTGCTCTCGTCGGGGAGCCTCGACGACATAAGCCCGGACGACGTGAAGGACGTCCTTAGTCCCGACGGCGTGAATTCGCTCGTGCTTTTAAAGGGGCTCAAATCGGAGCTCGAAAAATCGGGCCTCGTCGCGACGAGGGGCGAGCGGACGGAGCTCACCCCCAAGGGCATAAGGAAGCTCGGCGAGACGGCGCTGTCGGATATATTCTCGTCCCTCGACCGTAAGAAGCTCTCCGAGCACGAGACAGGCCAGAGGGGCACCGGCTCCGCGCGGCCCGAGGAGACGAAGCAGTACGAGTTCGGCGACCCGTTTAACCTCGACATAGTAAACACGCTCAAGAAATCCCTCGCCCGCGAGGCCGGGGGGAGCGGGCTCAGGATAGAGCCCGGGGACTTCGAGGTCTACGACACCGAGTACCACACGCACGCGGCCACGGCGCTGCTGCTCGACCTCTCCTGGTCGATGAGCTTTCAGGGGAGGTTCCCCGCGGCCAAGAGGGTGGCGCTCGCGCTCGACCACCTCATACGCACCAATTACCCCCGCGACGAGCTTTACATAATCGGGTTCTCTACCGGCGCACGGAGGCTTACGACCCCGGAGCTCGCGGTCACGGCGTGGGACTCGAACGACCCCTTCACGAATATACAGGAGGCCCTGTCGGCGGCGGCCAAGCTGCTATCCAGGCAACGGAGCTCCAACCGTCAGATAATCCTCATCACGGACGGCCAGCCGACCGCGTACTACATGGACGGCTACCTCCAGGTGGAGCTGCCCATGTTCTTCGGGGGCCTCTCGCCGAGGGCGACGTTCGAAACGCTCAAGGAAGTGAAGCGCGTGACGGGGATGGGGATAAAGATAAATACCTTCATGCTCGACGACAGCGCGTCCCTCCGGCGGTTCGTCGAAGAAATGACGCGCATAAACAAGGGCCGGGCGTTTTTCACCACCCCTTCACAGCTCGGGAAGTACCTGCTCGTGGATTATCTCAAGAGAAAAAAGAAGATGCTCTAGTGCGCGGTTTCGGGGGTAACGGCCCTCGCCGTCTTGCCCGGCGCCAGCGGCCCGGCGACGGGATTTACGTCCTTGCACTCGTAGGGCTTCGAGAGCGTAAACACTTCGCCCAAGTGCGTCATGTACTCGCGCCTCTCGTGGTTCCTCACCCTCACCAGTACCTTGTCCGAGCCGCAGACGAACGTCAGCACACGCGATTCGGATTCCTTCATCCCCGCCATCTCCGGGCGTATCGACGAGACGTGAATGAACACCGTGCCCCCGAGACTCTCCTTTTTGGCCGTGGTGCTCAGCATGCCGTGCGGGATGTGCAGGTGCCCCGAGAACCAGAGATCGACCCTGTAATCCTTGAGCACCTGTCTGAATCTTTTCGAGCCGACGATGTTCCTCCCCTTCCAGGCCGAAAAGGATATGCCGCTCCCCTTGAGAGGCGCGTGCGTCACGACGACTATTATCTTGTCCTGGTTATTCACGACGAGGTCCTTCCACCACTCGAACGTCTCGTCGCTTATCTCCGTCGATTTACCCCTTTCGGAGTCGGACATGAATATGAATAGTATGTTTCCCTTGAGGATCGCGTAATCCGTTTCCTCCCGGAGCTTTTCCCTGAAGAGCTTCCCCCTGTCGGTCTTGAGGTCGTGGTTGCCGATTATCTCGTACCATTCCTCGACGTAAGAGCCGTTCCGCGTGTTCACGTACCAGTCGAAGGTCTCCTCTTCGGTGTCGTTCACGATGTCCCCGGCGACGATGGCGAAATCTATCCCCGGGACGTTCTCGTTCATGTCCCGGACAGCCTCTTCCCACGCCTTCCTGTGGCTCTTCTTCGTCGGCTGTATGTCGGCGAGCACCCACACGGTGAGCGTGTTTACCGGGTCGAACCAGTCGGCTTCTAGCATTTCCTTTCCGGAAGTATATCCGATGCGGCAGGACGATCCGAAGATAAGGACCGCCGCTATGAATGGTAAGAGGGCTCGCGTCATGATGACACTTAAAATATACGTCGGTTGCGCCCTTCCCGGATGGGGGCGGCGAGCGCTTCCTCTCCGTCGAGCCCGGTTATGGTCATCGGGACCTCGTCCCCGACATTGAAGTCCCCCCCGGTGATGCGGACGGAGATGTAATTAGGCGTCGTCCCCGTATTGCCCGACTCGACCAGCACGGGGAGCGTTCTTCCTATGAACGTGGAGTAGAATTCCTTTTTCTTACGGACGCCTATGGCGCGGAGGGCCCTGCTCCTCTCGCGTATGACGTCGGGCCTGACCTGCTCAGGCATGGCGGCGGCCGGGGTCTCTCTCCGGCGCGAGTACGGGAACACGTGGAAATACGTGAGCGCGGACTTGCCCGCCGTCTCGCAGGTGTTGGCGAATTCCTCGTCCGTCTCGCCCGGGAACCCCACCATTATGTCCGAGCCTATCGCCGCGTCGGGCATTGTCTCCCTTATGAGGTCCGTCATCCTGAGGAATCTTTCCGGGGCGTAGCGGCGGCGCATTCTCTTGAGTATGTTGGCGTCCCCGCTCTGAAGGGCGACGTGGAACTGCGGGCATATCGTCTCCGACGCCGCTATCTGCTCTACGAGCGCCTCGTCCATGTCGGCCGGGTCGAGCGACGTCAGCCTGACGCGCCCCACGACTCGGGCCTCGTCTATCCGGCGTATGAGCTCGGGGAACGTGGTCCCTATGTCCCTACCGTAGCTTGCGATGTGAACCCCGGTGAGGACTATCTCCCTGTAGCCGGCCCCGGCCAGCGTTCGCATCCGCTTTATTATCTCGTCTATCTCGAGGCTCCGCGAGCGCCCGCGCGCCCTCGGGATTATGCAGAACGTGCACGCGTAGTTGCATCCGTCCTGCACCTTCAAAAAGGCCCTCGTCCGCCCCGGGAAGCGCTCTATGCCCGGCGTCTCGAAGCTCTTTTTCTTCTCTTTAAAAATGTCGGATATAAAAAGCCGGGGCTCTTCCTGCGCACGCCCTTCCCTTATCGCCTTAAGGAGCGACGAGAACTTGTGCGAATTCCCGATAACGTAATCGACGCCCTCTATTCCCTTTATCTCGTCCGGCGATACCTGGGCGTAACACCCCGTTACGATCACGACGCCGTCCGGGTTCGACCTCCGGGCGCGCGATATGCACCGCCTCGCTTCGGAATCGGCCTTGTGGGTTACGGTGCACGTATCTATGACGTATATGTCCGCCTTTTCGGGGAACGGCACGGTTTTATACTTGCTTTCCGGGAGCCTGTTCAGGATTGCGGCGGTGTCGTATTGATTCACCTTGCAGCCGAGCGTGACGACGGAGATGCTTTTCACTGCCTCACCACCTCTTTTATCCACCCTCCGCCGAGCACCTTGTCGTTCTTGTAGAAAACCACCGCCTGCCCCGGCGTTATGGCCCGCTGGGGCTCGCGGAATTCGACAGTGGCGTCCGTTTCCGAGCTCATGTGAACCTTGGCCGAGCTTTCCCGGTGCCTGTATCTGACCTTCGCCTTTACTTCAAGTGTGTCGTTTAAGTGCTTGTCGTTAATCCATGTTATATTCTCGGCGACGAGTTTTGTCCCGTAGAGCCTGTCCTGGCTGCCGACTACTATCCGGTTCACCTTCGGTTCGATGCCGGTTACGTATACCGGCTTCCCGAGGGCTATGCCGAGGCCCCTTCTCTGCCCGATGGTGAAGGAAAATACGCCGTTATGCTTCCCGAGGACCTTGCCCTCGTCGTCCACTATCTCCCCCTCTTCGGGGACGAGGCTCGCCTGAGCGGCGAGGTATTCGCGGTAGTCCCCGCCCGGGACGAAGCACACGCCGGTGCTGTCCGGTTTTTCGGCGGGGATGAGCCCGAGCCCGCGCGCTATTTCCCTGACTTCTTCCTTGGGCAGCGACCCCAGCGGGAACATGAGCCTCGAGAGCTCCCTCTGCGTGAGCGTGTAGAGGAAATAAGACTGGTCCTTCGATTCGTCGAGCGCCTTTTTGAGCGCAAGCTGCCCATCCTCCTCGACTATGCGCGCGTAGTGCCCGGTCGCGAGGCGCGCGGCCCCGAGCTCGAGCGCCTTCGTCATGAGGAGGTCGAATTTTACGTACTTGTTGCACAGGACGCACGGTATCGGAGTCTTCCCGGACTTGTACTTGTCGATGTAATCCCCGAGGACGTACGTTTTGAACTGATCGACGAAGTTGACTACGTAATGCGGTATGCCTATCTGCGTGGCCGCGCGCCTGGCGTCTATGACGTGGTCGAACGAGCAGCATCCGCCCTCGGCGTCCTTGTAGTCAAGGAGCTGCATCGTGACGCCTATAACGTCCCAGCCTTCTTTCTTGAGCAGCGCCGCCGTCGTCGTGCTGTCCACTCCGCCCGACATCGCCACTACTACCCGCTTATTGTTCATGGTTATTCAGAAAATATTACCCAAACGATATCCGGCGGACAACGTCCGCTGGAATCTGACGTAGCGACGGCCCTGCAAATATCGACGAGCGCACGTCCCTCTTATCGATATCTCCGCCTTTGCTACGTCGAAAAACACACATACGTGTACACGCCACGCGTGCGGGAAATCGAAGTAGCAGCATCCTTGCTATTATCACCTGACGCGCTCCAAGTACCCATAGTCTCCTAATCCGCTACATCGAGAAACACACTACGTGTGTGGTCAGTCAAAAGTAGAAAGCCTTATACAGGCCTTACCAGTTAAGTATAAAACTTCCCCTTCAGCCACTGGAGACCCCATGGGATTTATGCCTTAGCCTTTTCTGTTAATGCTTTTAAAAACGAGATTCTGAATCAAGTTCAGAATGACGGAAAATGCAAAGTCGGTGGATAAATCATAATATTGCAAGCTGCTCAAAAGCAGCGCAGCAATACCCCCCCAGGCCGTGCGGACTGTGTCCGCAGACAATCGAAGTAGCATCGTTCTGCCCTTGCCACCAGACGTGCTTCCGGTGATTTTAGCAACTTCGGTGCTACGTCGAAAACGACACTACGTGTCCACGCCACGCGTGCCGGATATCGACGTAGCAGCTTTGGAAATCCATAGCACCGCCCGGTCGTCCGTTCCATTTCATCACCTGACTTGCCCCGCCGAAGACATCGAGTGGATGAGCGTTAAAAATCCGACCTGCCTTAC